>NZ_CALCYR010000279.1 GCF_937906425.1 uncultured Methanobrevibacter sp.
ATTTATATAAATATTAATTTTATAATAAAAAAATTATAGTATTGTAAGTTAATAAATTTTTAAAAATTAAAATTGTTATATTATAAGTCAACGAATTATAATAATCTGGTTTGTGCATAAATATAGCTGGGCTCATTGACCTCTTTTACAACATCGTGAGGGTCGGGAATGAATAAATTTTTTGATAAAAATTTGTCTCTAAATTGAAATTAAAGCACTGATTAGCATTTTTAAAATTGAATTTCATATTTTTCCAACCCTCTTTTTAACAACAAATAAATTCAAATTGAATTCAATATATTTTAGAGGTTTATTTAAAAGTATTCCTGAAAAAAATGATTTAATTAAAAATGATTAACACTAAATTAAGAAAATATATTCATATTTTCCTATAACAAGATTTTAATAAATTACATTTTTTCAAAATGAAATAAATTTTGAGTTAACTTTATTTATATTTATACCCTTTATAATATTGTTTTTTGTTCATACATAGATTTATATATTGTTAATTTTAAATTAATTATTAATTAATTCCTTTAGAGTCATTTAACTGTAAAAAACCGTTTTAATAAATAGTATTATATACAAAACTATTTATACAAATAATAGAAAAAAGTATTTTATACAAAACTATTTATACAAATAATAGAAAATAGTATTTTATACAAAACTATTGCATTGAGGCATAATTATGGTAAAAAGAGAATTATATCTAGAAAAAATTTACAATTTTATGGGTCATGATGTAATAAAAATAATAACCGGAATGAGACGTTGCGGCAAATCCTATTTATTCAAATTAATAATAGAAGAACTTAAAAAAAGAGGCATAACTGACGAAAACATCTTACTACTCGATTTAGAATTACCAAGATACAATCAAATAAAAACAGGAGAACAATTAGATGAAATTGTAGTTCCATTCATTGAATCCCATAAAAACAAAGTTTATTTATTCTTTGATGAAATCCAGAATGTAAAAGACTGGGAAGTAAGTATTAACAGTTACTACAAACTGGAAAACACAGACATATACATTACAGGATCTAACTCAAAATTAATGTCCAAGGAATTTGCAACATTATTAACTGGAAGATATGTAAATATCGAACTGTACCCATTTTCCTTTAATGAATTTTTAGATTACAAAAAAGAGTTAAATCACCCTCCTTTAATAACAAATGAACTGAATAGTGATTTGGAAAACTATTTCGAAGAATATCAACAATATGGAGGGATACCTCTAACCATATCCTCCCAACAAGACAAAGAACTCGTGTTAAATGGAATATACTCCTCAATAATATTAAATGATATAGTGGAAAGATATGAAATTAGAAACATTGGATTGTTCAATAGAATTGTAAAATACATAATTGAAAACACAGGAAATTTAATATCCCCAAATGCAGTATACAAATACTTAAAACATGAAAAACTAAAAATTACAAAAACAACAATTTACAACTACTTGGAATATCTTGAAAATGCATACTTAATTGCAAAAGCGTCAAAAGAAGATCTTGTCGGAAAAAAAGAGATTATAGGTTCTGAAAAATACTATTTACTCGACACAGGATTTTATAAATCACAACTTGAGGAAAAACAAAGAAACATAGGTCACATATTGGAAAACATAATATTCATCGAATTAAAAAGACAGGGATATAAAATAACAATAGGGAAAATAAATGACTATGAAATAGACTTTGTATGTAAAAAAAATAATAAAAAAATGTACATCCAAGTTACATATTTACTGGAAAATGAGAAAACAATCGAAAGAGAATTCCAACCATTATTAATGATTAAAGACAATTATCCAAAATATGTATTATCAATGGATAGAACCCTACAAGCTCAAAATGGTATAAAACACATGAATATTATCGATTTTTTGAAAAATTTTAACCATGATGAAATATTTTAAAATAATCTATCTTGCGTATCAATGAAACTGGGTTCATCGACTTCCTTTACAACATCACCCTCTTTAAGCTCCCCAATCAGCAAAGGGGAATCAGGATTATGCAACTTTTGGTTCCTTTTGACCAGCTTCATTTGGCGTTTGCATAACACTCTTTAAATTATCTGCTACTTTTAGTGAAATTTGTTTGAAAAAAAATAAGACATTATAATTCAATAAAACACCCATTAGCAAAATTAAGTTATACAATAATTAATTGAATCATAATTTTAAAAAAAATAATCAAGATTATATATAATGAAAAATACATTATATTACAACATATAATGAAAAATTAATTATATAATTCAAAATACAATACATAAAATTATATAATGAAAAATACATTACAGGAGAAAAATAAATGGATGAAATTGCAAGCATAACAGATACAAATTTAACCGAAACACAATTTTTCAACCGAACAGATGAAATCAACATATTATCAAACTTATTAATCAGCACTGAATTCAATTCCTCACCCACAATACTTCTAACAGGCATTAGAGGGGTTGGAAAAACAGCACTCATCAAAAAAATCAAAAACAAGTTCAAAAATGAATATTTAGTTGTAGACATCGATTTATCCAGAAGCGATGCATACCAACAAAAAAACCTCACAAGAGCAAGCATAATTAAAATAATTTATGACACCATTATCAAATCATCCAAAGAATTTGGCTTAAAAACAATCAACAAGCAAATAGAAAAATATTTTAAAACAAAAAATTTGAAAATAGATAAGCTTTTATCCTACGAACAAATTCCAATTCCAATATTCGAAAGTGAAGACAATTATGAAAAATTAGCAGAATTTGTAATGGAATTACCTCAAAAAATTTATGAGGAGAATAATGATAAACTAAAAGGAGTTTTTATATTCCTTGATGAAATCCAATTAATGAAAGATTTAGGTGATGAGCTGAATGGATTTTTATGGTATATTCGCAGTTTCATCCAAACACAAAAAAATGTTGCATACCTATTCTGCGGAAGCATGAGCTTAAAAGATAGTTTAATAAATGATTTAAATGGCAATAAAGGAGCATTTGGAGGACGGATGCTGACAATTGAAATTCAAGCATTTTCAAAACAAACCACTGAAAACTATATTAAATCAATGACAAGAAACATACAGCTCGATGATACTGGATTTGAAAGATTTTACAAATGTACACGTGGAATTCCATATTACATCAATATATTTGCAAAATATCTTCCAGAAAACATAAGCTTAACTGAAAATAATATCATTGAATTATTCAAGGATTCAATTGATTATCTTGCCATCCATTTCATATATATGTGGTCTAAATTAACATTTCAAGAACAAAAAATCATAATTTCACTACTTGAAAGTCCAAAAAAAAGAATAGAAGTAGCAAATTTCCTCAAAGTAACCAGCGGATCACTAAACCGACCACTAAATCGCCTTCTAGATTATGATTTAATTGAATATACAAATGACAAATATCAAATTACAGACCCCATATTCACATACTGGCTTAAGAATAGTTATGAAAAAAATGGAACATATCCATTTAGAAGCATTTAAAACAACCTAGTTTGTGCATCAATATGACTCATGCAATAGCTGTACCGCTTATCGAAAATTTGAAAAAAAAGAAGCTAATGAAGTCTATGGAAGACTTCACCAATTAATTAAATTAGCAATTTTATATATGTTCAAAATATCATTTTACATGATATCAAATCATATCATTATTTCACGTATTTAATAATTTTATCCGCATCGCTATCCATGAGTTTAAGATGGTCTGCTTCAATTGATATGTACTCGAAATCACGTGCATATTTTGAGAAATCCTCATATTTAGGTTCAGTGCTTAAATAAACTACATATGAATCCAGTGATACTGGTTCGAAATCCCATACTGAATTGATTATGGATACTACGATAATTTTTTGAACAAATTCATCCAAACAATATTTTCTTTAGGAATTCCCTGTTTTATTAATGAATCTATAATTTGTTTTAATATGCTTGACTTGCCAGAACGTCTTGTTCCTATTAAAACTTTAATAATGTGTTTATTTACAAAAGGATTGATTTTATCAATATAATCTTCTCTTTGAATAATCATTAAAATCACACGAATTTTTATAATTATTAATTTATCATAAGCATAATATAAAGTATTCAGTATATTGAAAAGAGAATAATAAATTCAATATTGTTTTCAGTTAAATGAAAACTAAAGTGAAAATTATAAAAAAATTTCAAACCAATGAAAATAAATATGAAAGCGCACAAATCAAATTAATCTTTGTTGGACATCAATGAAACTTGGCTCATTGACTTCCTTTACAAGATTACTATCTTTAACTTCCCCAATCAGAATGACGAATCAGGATTATGCAAGTTCTGGTTCTTTTTAACCAGATTCATGTTGGCGTGGCATAAGCAAATAGAAATTGTCCAATTTGTTCGCAAATATTAAACAATAATTATCCCTCACAAGAAAATTAATAACTCTTTACATGTAAAGATTTATATATAAGCACAACAATACTTTACATGTAAAGAGTTGGTTGATATGATTTACACACATGTGATTGATGAGCTAAAAAAAATCGACGAAAGCAATTTAGATATTACTGCAACATTTGCAATGATTAAACGTTCATACATAGGATATCTTGACCATAAGATAAATGACATGAATATAAGCTCTGGTGAGGTCCCATTTCTTTTTGTTTTAAACGAACATGACAAAATCACACAAAAAGAATTATCCGATTCCCTTAGAACAAGTGAAGGACTTACCACCCGTGTTTTAAAAAGTATTGAAGAAAAAGGATATGTTACAAGAGAAGTGGACAAAAAAAACAAAAGACGAAAAATCATCACGATAACTCCAAAAGGACAAGAGAGTGCAACAAAGATAAAAAAATACCAAAAAGAATGGGAAAATGAAGTTTTTGAATTTTTAACAGACAATGAATTCAATGAATTCAAATCCATTCTAAAAAACAGTTTAATAAAAAGCATAGAGATGGAAAAATGACTGAACAAAACCCTATGGGATACAAACCCATCCCCAAACTGCTTTTAACGCTGACAATACCTGCAATTATTGCAAACCTGACCAATGCACTATACAATATAATCGACCAGATATTCATCGGACAGGGAATAGGATATCTTGGAAACGCTGCAACAAACATTGCTTTTCCACTATCAACAATTTGTCTTGCAATAGCTCTTTTAATAGGTCTTGGATCATCAGCCACATTTAGCCTAGAGCTTGGAAAGGGAAATATTGAAACGTCAAGAAAGACCGTTGGAACAGCAGCTTCAACAATACTGGTAACTGGAAGTGTTATTGCAATCCTTGTAATAATCTTTCTAAAACCCTTGATGCTGCTTTTCGGAGCAACTCCCGAAGTGTTGGAATATGCTATGATATACAGTGGAATTACCTCTATTGGAATACCATTTACTATTCTGACTTCAGGGATGAACCAGATAATCCGATCAGACGGGCATGCAAGATATGCAATGGCATCTGTAATAGTCGGAGCGATATTGAACATAATACTTGATTATATCCTCATTTTTCCATTGAATATGGGAATAAGCGGTGCTGCTATTGCAACTGTAGCAAGTCAAGTCACATCCGCTTTAATGGTAATCGCATATCTTCCACGCTTTGAATTCGTAAAACTTAAGATGACAGATTTCATACCTGATATGAAAATTCTCGCATCAGTGTTTGCACTGGGATTGAACGGACTGATTTTTCAGCTTGGAAATGTTCTCATCCAAATTGTAAGCAACAACCTATTGAACATTTACGGTGCTGCAAGCATATACGGAAGCAATATCCCAATTGCAGTTGCAGGAATCGTATTTAAAATCAATGTAATATTTACAACAATAATAATCGGATTATACCATGGCAGCCAGCCAATAATAGGATATAGCTATGGTGCAAAATTATATGGTCGTGTTCGTGAAACCTTCAAGCTGGTTTTAAAGATTGCAGTAATCGTTTCGGTTGCATTCTGGCTAGTTTTCCAGATATTTCCAAGTCAGATCATTTCGCTTTTTGGAAGCGGGAACGAACTTTATATGGAGTTTGCAGTAAAATACATGCGCATATTCCTGTTTTTCGTATTCATCAACGGGGTCCAAATTGCCTGTTCAAACTTTTTCCAGGCGATTGGAAATGCGAAAAAGGGAATCATTTTATCCTTAAGCAAACAGATTATACTTTTATTGCCCCTTCTAGTCATACTGCCTATGTTCATGGGCCTTGACGGAATAATATATGCAAGCCCAATAACAGATTTAATAGCTTTCCTGCTAGCCATATTTTTAATATACAATGAACTTAAGAAAATGCCTGAAGATGATGTGAATGTTAACACAACAACAGATTGAAAAGACAAAAAACGAATTAGAGGAAAACTTCAAAAAAACAAATTTGACAATTGATGGAATTGCAGATGAACTAAAATGCTCCCCAGAATATTTGAAAAGGGTTTTTAACCTAAATTCTTTAAGAATAGAAGATCCGTGGATTTTAAGAAATTTCCTCATAGATTATTTAACTCAGAACAATACTGAGATAAGTCCATTTACGGCACTTGTTGGAAACTGTGAAGATTACATATTTTTAGATTCAACATACATTAATAAGGGCGAAATAATAGAATAAATAATTGTGATATCATGTATTATCAAATTAATAATGTTTTGGAGGAATCTTGCGAAAACTGTATTAAAAATAATGAAACACAATTCATTGCAGTATTGACCCCTGATGAATGGATGAAAACAAAAAACAGCTTCGATATGGGCATAGACATCGAACCTTTAAATGAGGAGATTCTTTCAAGCGAGGCAAAAGTGAATTACGATTCAATTACAGGGACATTCTCAATACCTGACAGACATGATTTTGAAAAATCCCCAACAACATTTGCATTCGCACTTGATGAGAAAGGGATTGTCTTCATTGATGATTGTGAAAACGTTAATGAAATAATATCCAATATTAAAAATGCCAAAAAATGGAGATTGCCAAGCCTTGAGAGATTCCTATACGATTTTTTGAATCAGATAACCAAGGATGATTTAATGCTTTTGAAATCATATGAACTTGAACTGGATCAAATGGAACTGGCAATCCTTAATGAAGACCCTTCACTGACATCTGATAGAGTTTATGAGATAAGAAGCAACATTCGTGATTTGAGAAATCATTATGAGGAGCTGATTGATATTGGGCAGGTTTTTGAAGCCAATGAAAACAAGTTCTTCAAGGAAGAAAACATAAGATATTTCAGCATTTATCTGAATCGTTTGGATCGTTTGTATGAAACCGCATCATCAATCAGAGATTATACCATGCAAATCCGGGATTTGTATAAGATGCATCTTGATATCAAGCAGAATAATATCATGACAATTTTGACAGTCGTTACAAGCATCTTCATGCCCTTGACTCTTATTGTGGGATGGTATGGTATGAATTTCAAGTATATGCCAGAATTAGAATTTGGATGGGCATATCCAATGGTTTTTGTTCTATCTTTAATAATTTTAGTTGGAGGAATATTATACTTTAAAAGGAAAAAATGGTTATAATAGATTATAAGCATTAAATTAACATTGTTCTTTCATAATCTTTCCAACTTCACGACTCATGATAAACATTCCGCCAATGTTGGTGTCCATTGTAGCATCCCACATTTCTGTTGTGAATGTAAAAAAATCATTGAAAATGTCAATTCCTGCATTGTTACACAAAATATCGATTCTTTTGAATTCATTTTTAACTGTTGCAACACAGTTCAATATGCTTTTCATCAGTTACATCACATGGAACTGCAATGCATTCAACGCCAATTTCTTCAATTTTCTTTTTTTAGTTCTTCTAGTTTTTCCACTCTTCTTGCTGAAATTGCAACATTTGCTCCGAATCTTGCAAGAGCTTTTGCAAATTGCTTTCCAAGTCCTGAAGATGGACCCACAACAAGTGCATTTTTTCCACTTAAGTCAAACATGTCCATATTATCATCTTCTAAGAATTTTTTCACTTAAATCCCATAATTCATTTGAATTATAATCATTATACGATAAATCTGAAGTCTTTTTAGTATTTGTACTTCTGTCAAAGTAACATCCACTTTCAGATAAATCAGTTTCAATAACTAATTTTGCATATGCATCAGATGAGGTTTTTAAATCACCCAATCTCTCAGGCATACTGCGCTTTACAAATTCGATTGAAAATCTATTTATTTTCATCAGATTTGTTTTCATTAATCCTGGGTTAAATGCATTGACTGATATGTCAGTTTTTTTGGCCAATTCATAAACAAAATATAAATTGCACAGTTTTGAATATGAATAACGTACTGGGCTTTTTGCCAATTTTTCATCAGGATATGCGAGTTTTTGAGCCCCAATCCAATCAATTCCCCTTGGCGGATCATGCATATCACTGCTTGTAACAAATATCCTATCTGTAATTTTGTCAAGTAAGAGATCAGTGAGTAGAAAATGTCCTAAATGGTTTGTTGCAAAAACGATATCCACTCCATCTTCACTCAAGCCTGTAGATTCTCCGCTGATTCCGGCATTGCATAATAGAGCATAGATTTCATCATACTCCAGATTTTCTGTAAAATTTCTAACTGAACTTAAACTAGACACGTCCAGCTGCCCCACATCCACATTAGGATTTCCAGTTTCCCCAATTATTCTATCACGAGCAATCTCCGCTTTTTGGAGGTTTCTGCATGCTAAAATAAGATTAAAATCATCTGATGAATTGGCAAGTTTCCAGGCGGTTTCATATCCCAACCCTGAATTTCCTCCAGTAATTATGACATTTTTCATTTAATCACCTATTCCTTTTGCTTTAATTCCTACAAGTGATGCGAATACAGATGCAATGCACAAAACGACACAAATTATACAGGTTATCTGTGAGCTTGCTATTAACTGAGGGAAGTATTGCTCAGTCATCGGCACATTGCCCATTACAAAGGCAAATACAAGCGTCAGGATTCCCATACTCATGGTTTGACCGACCACCCTTACTGTTGATACTGATGCTGACGCTACCGGTGTTGCCTGCGGAGGCACTGAACTCATAATGACATTGGTGTTTGGAGATGAGAAAAGTCCAAATCCAACACCATAGAATACCATGGATAGGATTAAAAATATCAGGGAGGTGTCTGCATCCAAAAGTGAGAACAGTAACAGTGAAATTGTACCAAGACCCATACCGACTGCGGACAATATTTGAGGATTGACCTTATCGGACCACCTGCCTGCAAGAGGTGCCAGAACAACCTGAAACAGTGGTGCGACAATCAGTATCATTCCTGACATCTGTGAATCATATCCCTTGATGTATTGAAGGTGATAATTTAGGATAGTGGTGACCGCAAATGTGGCCAAATAAGCACACAATGCCGCAAAGTTTGAAGATAGGAATTTTGAGTTTTTAAAGAATCTTACATCAAATACAGGATAATCTGATCTGATTTCAATATATGCAAACAATGCAAGCACAGCAATGCCGATAAGAGTTAAAATCACTCCGATTGGTTCATTGAGTCTTGTAAATCCATAAATGAATAGCAATATTCCTACAATATAAACTAATGACCCCTTAATGTCCAGTGGCAAGCCTTCAAAGGTAATCCATTCATCTTTGACTTTATAAAGCATTGCCAAAAGCAATACCATGAATGGAATTGAAAAGAGCACTATAGACCTCCATCCTAATTGGAAATCGAGAATTCCGGCAATAACCGGCGAAAGTGATAAACCAAGGTAAACACCAGTGATATTGATACCAATCGCTTTTCCCCTTTCATGAGGCTCAAATGCAGATACGACCATTGCCATGGATGTAACATTCAAAAATGCAATGGAAACGCCCATAAGCAAACGGCAAACAAGGAACATTTCAGAAGTGGTGACAAGAAGATTGGCTATTGAAATTATTATGAAAAATATTATGCTAATGATTGAAACTTTTTTAAGACCATATTTTCCTGAAACTTGACCTGCAGGTACTGAAATAGCTGCGACAATCAATAAGAATATAATTGTAACCCAATTTTGAACAATGTTGTTCATTCCATACTCTGCAGCAATTGACGGAACCGCAATCATAACCGCATTGAATGCAAACACAGTGAAAAATGACAATATTGCACAGATAATCAAGACTATATTTTTTGACTCCATTTAATCATCCTCTTTTTTTAAAATATCTTCACTGCTTTCAAGCAATTGTTTAAAATCATTGAAAAAATCAGGACCAAAATTTTCTAATCCAGTCTCCAATTCCCATTTTTTAGATATTGCTTTGAGTTCTGGAAGTATTTCCAATGATTTTTCTTCAAGAATCAATTTATATTTGCGTTTGTTATTCTCAAATCGTTCACGTTTAATGTAATCATTTTCTTCCAGATTAGTTAAGTATTTAGCAACACTACCCTTGGATAATGATAAATATTCACCCAACTGCTTTTGGGAAAAATCCGGATTTTCAGAAAGTTTTAGTAACATGAATGCCTGAATGGCATTGAATTCAAATTTTTCAAATTTTTGATTCAGATAAATTAAATAATTTTTATTTACCAAAAATAACATTGCACCAAAAAAATCTTTTGAAGATAAATCGTAGTTGATATTAATCCCCTCCAAATCATATTATAAAAATAGTAATATATAATAGTTTCTATTTGAAACCATTTCAAATTGAAACTATATTTTCATTAAACGTATATAATGAAATCATCACAAACTACATTATTGGGCAATATTGAGGATAAACTATTGATATATAATGGAATTCCACGTGTACAACTATAAAATCTTTTAAATCCTTCTTCTGTGAATTTTAAATTGTTTGACTTTTCATCAATGTATCTTTTTGTTTCATCAAAAGATTTTAAATTGTTTGACTTTTCATCAATGTATCTTTTTGTTTCATCAAAAGTAAATGGTTCCACATATATTTGTATCAATCTTCCTCCAAATGCTCCTTCCTGACCGTTAATCATGTTTATCATATCTGCTGTTTTTGAAACTGAACCTGTGAAAACATAAGCTACATTGAACTGTTTTTGTGTGAAACTTCTTATTAGCCAAAAGAATGATTCAGGGTCTTCAAGATTTTTAAGCAATTGAAATTCATCGATGACAATTATATATCCGCTTATTTCATCTGATGAGTCAACTATCTTTTGAGGCAATTCCATTGTGAACTTTAATAATTTGTCATAATTGTCTGAAATTACTGGAACAGGAATGTTTAATACATTTACATTATCTGAAAAATCATAATTTTTCAACTCTAAGTTTTTAAGAGCTGATGCAATTTTCCCCACCCCTTTTTGTAATATTTCTTATCCTTTGAAATTGTTTTATCAATTGCATTTAGAAGTGCTTTTAAAACTTCTTCTTCTGAAAGATTTCCTTTTTGCCTTCCCATAATTTCTGATATATCAATAAATGTGGTTAGAACATCACTATTTTGGTCATTTAATACTTTTCTAAGTAAAAATGTTTTACCAACACCGCGATACCCAATTATTAACAGTTGTGGAGGAATATCTAATTTTACTGTGGATAACTGTATTTCAATCATGTTAATGTCTTTTGTTCTATTAAAAAAGTTTTGTCAATATCCTTTGGCATTGAAACAGGCATTATTTTCATGCTAAACACTTCCTTTTATTTAATCATATTAATATGTTTTTTGTTATTGGACTTATTCTATTAAATCGAACAAATATTATTTTATAGAATATAAATTAAAGTTTTATTAAATTGAACAAGTTCTTTAAAATCGAACATATCCAATAAAATAATTAAATTTAACAGAAATTATTTAATGGAACCTGACACAATAAATAATCAAAAATATCATTATAAGTATTATGAATTTTAAAGAGTATTAAATTAGTTATTTTAATAATAAAAGACGAAAATAAAGTAAAAACATTAAAAAAAATAAAAAAACAGATTTTCCTTCAAAAAAGAAAACATTAAAAAAAATATTAAAAAAACAGATTATCCTTCAAAAAAGAAAACATTAAAAAAAATATTAAAAAAACAGATTTTCCTTCAAAAAAGAAAAGGAGGACGATCCACAATTTTTACTATTTTTTCATTTTTCTTTTTATTTGTCTTTAAATTGTATAATGATAATTTTTTGTAATTTTTATGTTTTTTATCAGTATACTATTTAAAAAGCAAAGTATTTATTTGATGAATAACAAATTACATATCATTATGATAATCCGTGAAAGCTATTTGAAAAAAATTCGCAAATTCATTGATGAAGAAGAGATAAAAGTTATCACAGGCCTTAGGAGATCCGGCAAAACCTATTTTTTAAAGCAGATAATAAATGAGCTTAAGCAAAGAGGCCTTAGTGACAGCAATATAATATATCTTCCTTTGGAATCAGCAAGATACGATAAGATTAAAACACATGAGGACTTAAATGAACTGGTTTTTAAAGAAGCGGAAAAGATCGAAGGTAAGATCTACTTGTTCTTTGATGAAATTCAACTTGTTCAGGACTGGCAGAAAAGCATCAATGCATACAGGATAGACTTGGATGCAGACATATACATAACCGGGTCAAATTCACAGATATTATCCGGCGAGCTTGCAACACTCCTCTCAGGACGATATGTTAAAATAGAGATCTTTCCTTTTTCCTTCAATGAAGTCCTGGATTATCATAAAATGAAAGGCGGAGAGATAAGTGCAGATGATGAGATGAGGATATTCAATGAATACATGAAATACGGAGGACTTCCTAGAACTCTGAATTTCAATGAAGAGGAAAAAATCGATTATCTCAATGATATTTTTTCAGCAATTGTATTGAAGGACATCATCTCAAGAAACAAGATTAGGGATGTTGTATTTTTAGAGAGACTGATTAAATATATGATAGTGAATACCGGAGGGAATTTTTCAGTAAATTCCATTCGAAATTACTTGAAACATGAAGGCATCTCGGTTTCAACAAATACAATCAGCAATTATCTAAGACAGATTGAAGATGCTTATATATTGATTAAATCCAGAAGAGAGGAAATAAAAACCAAAAAAATCTTCACAACAAATGAAAAGTACTACTGCATTGATTCAGGATTTTATGAAATCCAAACAGGATTCAATAAGTCAAGAGGCAGAATTTTAGAAAACATTGTTTTCTTGGAGCTTCTAAGAAGAAATTACAAGATTAGCATCGGAAGCATTGATGGACTTGAAGTTGATTTTGTTTGTCGAAAACCGAATAAGACAATATACATCCAGGTATCTGAAAGCATACTGGATGAAGATACAAGAAACAGGGAGTTTAAAAGTTTGGAAAAAATCAATGACAACTACCCCAAGTACATATTGACACTCGACAATTGGGATTACTCAAGAAATGGAATAATCCACATGAATGTAATCGGCTTTTTAAAGGATGAAGATATATAAATATTGAGGTTATTATTACTATGGATGTATCTTTTTATTAATTTGCATTGCCCAGAAAATCCTATTTTCTTATATAATTTTTAAGTTGCTCTGCAAGGCTCTTTTAGATTTTCCATCGTTAAAAATAAGATAAATTAGGGGAGAAAATTCATGTATAGTTTTATATGATAAATTAAAATAAATTCATATGCAAAGGTTTAAATATGGATTATGCATAAATATTTAATTGAAAGATGTAGGAGGTAAAAACTTCAATTGAAGTTCAGCCCCTCTAAGCTTCGTCTCCACGGGAGGCGACATTATTTCGGCATTGGGGTTCTTCAATCTTCATACTTTTTTTATAGTTTTATTCTTGATTAATTTTATAAATTCATCATTTTCATGTTCAATGCTTTGATATGCTGACCAGGATAAGAGATCAGCTATTTGAAGTCCTTTTTCTCTTTTTGAATCTTCGTGCCTGATAGTTACCAGATGGTTTTTGGGATTATTTAAATTGTTTAAAAATAAGTCATTGAACTCTTGCCGATGTTTTCTTTATTTTTTGACTTATCTATTATTATGGAGGTCTTGTTTGTGATAGGTAGTTTTAGAGCAAGCTTTGAAGCTATGATATTGTATAATAAGTTGTTATTATGATGATAATTAATTTTATATTTGTGTTTCTTATCAAAAACAATTATAACTGACTGATAATCGATTTTATTCAGCTCCTTTAGAATTTTTTTCTTAATCTTGCTCCGGGTTTTTGTTCCTTTTATTTCCGTGGAATTGCCTAATTCCCGTTTATAATTTCTTCTGGCTTTTTTTATTATCCTATCAAGCTTGTCTTTGTCATTTGTTATTATGGCCCCCATGATTAAATAATTAGAATCATTCCCTAAGTCTCCTGATTCATCAATGTATATATAATTCATTATTGCACACCATCGCAATCTCTTATAATGCCCTTGTAAAATATGTTTTTTATTCCATTTGCACATATTTTTTTATTGCATTTTTTCTTTTATTAAAAAATAATCTGTATATAATCTCATATAAAGATTTTCTAAATTTTAAAGTCAATATTCGCATGAAATTGTAAAATTATGTTAATATAGTAAAAAATAAGCAAAATTATCAGAGAAATTTATGTATAGTTTTATATGGTAAACAATGAATTGGCCTTATTTTTTCAGATACCATTTTTATTTAAACTTTTGCGGGTCTTTTTTGCGAGTGCAATAATTAAGAAATTTTGGATTCAATTTGGAGGGCAATATTTAAATAACATAATTTGTAATTTAATGAGTTTGGGGTAAGTTAATACTTATTTAACAATATTAATTGTTTTTTAAAAAAATAAAACAAAACCAATGAAAAGCATAAAATAAAACTAATGAAAAACATAAAACAAAACCAATGAAAAGTATAAAATAAAATTAATGAAAAACATGAAATAAAAAAAGAATAGGGGACAATACTCAATCTAAACCATTGCAAAAGTCAATGATTGCTGATTTGAACTTAAATGCAGCCTCACCAATAATTAAAACTATATCACAATCAAGATCCAATGCTTTAAGAAGACCCTCAATCACCTGATCCTGACTTGCGCCAAGAGTCTTTACTGACATCTGCTCAATATTATCATCACCTAAAATGAAGGTTTTCTCAAGTTGCTCAATTGAATATTCTCCTGAGAGATTAAGCTCTTCCTGCCTATTGTCATAACTTGCCTCAATAAGCCTATCAACAGCATATCTGGAGTCATGGGATGCAGGCACTATATAATCAACATTGCCTAAAGCTGAATCCAATATGTCTAAATCTCCTTCAATTCCTGATTCTGAACTTACAGTAATTACAACTGCAGTCTTATCATACAACTTGGAAATCTCATGCAATATGGTCTCAACACCTGCAGGATTATGGGCATAATCAACCATGATTGTCTTGCCATCAACTGAACCTACAATATCCATACGGCCGTCAACACCCTTAAAGCTGGAAAGACCCTTTTGAATTTCCTCATTTGACAATCCTAAAAAGATTTTTGCAGCAATTATTGCACCGAGTGCATTATAAACATTATGAAGTCCATCAAGACTTAATTTAAAGCGGCATTCATCATCATCATCAGACTTAAGGCTGAATTCCCTATTTTTAAGGTCAATGTCATATGCAATATAATCCGGCTTTTCATATCCGATTCCGCATTCACATTCATAGTAGCCACTGCCTGATATGGTTTCATTGATTTTTATCTCCCTACCGCACCAACATGGCTTTCTGTGTATAAATTCATGATGGTCTTTATCATTTGGACATATGTCTTCAGATGAAAGCTCATCACCATAAACACTGCCCACATTGGAATTATCACTTTCATAGTTTTCATTAAGTTCAATGCCGAAAGTGATTTTTTCTCCTGTATAATTTATTTTGTCCAAAAGGCCAATTATTGTAGGATCATCACTATTAAAAATCAAAGTTCCCTGATTCTCTTCAATACCTTCTGCAAGTTCCCCTTTAACTCTAGCATATTCTAAAAATCCTCTATCAACATGTGATACATTAGTATCCAAATCATCATCAGCATTTTCTACAATAGAATTTTCATTGTCTACAATAGAATTTTCATTTCCATGAGCATCAGGATCCACCAAATGGTCAATGGTTATATTGGTTAATATTGCATAATCTGGATGGGTAAGGTCAATTACAGACTTAAGGCCTCCTGGAGCCCCATCAGTACCTGTTTCCAAAATGGCGACATCACCGTGAAGTCTTGTCTGGAGTGAAGGTATGAATTCATTATTCCCCTGCATTCCTTCAAGATTATGTTCAGATGGATTGATTCCTGCAGTATAGGCAATATGCTTTAAAAGAGTTGTTGTAGTGGTTTTGCCATTGGTTCCGCTAATGCAGAGAACTGGCTTGTTTGGCTTGAAGAGCCTGAAAATATCACCAAGATGTATAATGTCAATATTATGCTGACTTGCAAGCTTTAAAACTTTAGCATTGTCATTCATGCTTGGAGGAGGTACAATATAGTCTATCCTTTTAAAAAACTCTTCAGGATGACCTCCAAAGAATATTTCAATATCATAATCCTTAAAGGAGGAATGAAATCTGCAATCTTGGCGAGATGATATGTCTGTACCTACTACAGAATATCCGTTATCCATAAGAATACGTGCAACCAAGTTTCCAACAACTCCACATACTCCAATTACGCCAAAGGTCTTACCTTCCAAAGGAAGACTTTTCAATTCCTCATCAGACATGCCTGAAAGCTCTAGACTTTGCACTTTTACACCTTCCCAAGAGTTAAAAAATAAAAATAATATAAAAATAGTAAAAATAAAATTATAAAGTTAAAAAAGAGCAATAAAAGAAAAATAGATTAAATAAAGCTAAAAATCCTATTCATATTTCTTGCATCCCTCTTCCAGTCCGTTGACTATCTTTTCCATAATTCCTTCAGGATCCTGCATCAATTGAGGTCCCAAGTGCAATATGGTGTCACCAGGCTTTGAGTATTTGATTGCAAGTTCTGCTCCCTCTTCCATAGTTCCTGCAATTACCTTAACTGCCTTTGAATCTACAGCAGCGTCAAGCAATTCCTGTGCAGGTTCAAGGTCAACCCTTTGATAAACCTCATTGAATCCTGTTGCAACCATAACATCAGCATATTTACCCATAAGCTTACCTGTTTCCTTCTTGTCCCTATAGGTTGAGGTGTCAAAGTTATCCAAGAGCAATACAAGAGACCTGTCTCCCAAAAAGTCAAGGGCTGCAGTAATTCCTTCAATCAAATAGGATGCATCAATATAGACCTCTCTGCCATTATAGTCTCCAATATATTCCATGTGAACTGAAAGGCCCTTGAAATTAGCAAGTCCCTGCTTGATTATTTCAACGCTTAATCCATAAGCCATTGAAATGGCACAGGCTGCAACTGCATTTTCATAATAGTAACTCATCATATGGAATTCAGATTCGAAACTGCCTTTCTTAAGTTCATCAGCCTTGTTTCTGAACTTATAGCCAATGTCAATAGCTCCCTTTGCACTGTCTCCAATAAAGTTACATACTTGACCTTCACCAATTGCTATCTCCTCAAAATTGGCAATCTTGTCAAAATAACTTGATTTTTTAGATTCATCATAATTAGGTAAATCCTTTACCATTGCATAAAAGATTGCATCAGGTCTTGCATCCTTTACTGTATCCTTACAATGAATGCTTGTAATGAAGTTTTCACTATTTTTTGCAATAAACATTTTTCTTTGAGTGTATCTTTCCATTGACCCTCCAAATTCAGACAAATGTTCTTCATAGATGTTTAAAAGAGCACCTACCTTAAGTTGAAGTTCTCCCATTAAACCTGCAGTACCGTGAGGAAGTTCCAATACTGCAATGTCTGATTTTTCAGGAATTCCCTTAATGATACCATCAACAATAACCTCACTTACAAGGTTTTGAGTCATTGATGAACATATCCAAACCTGATAACCTGCAGTTCTGAATATTTCAGTTACCATATGTGTGGTACTGGTCTTACCTACACTTCCAGTAATTCCTATAATGTCAATGTCAATGAAGCTGTCTGCAAGACGTCCAAAATCCTCATTGGTAAATACGTCAAGATTGGCTTCCTTAATGATTTTATAAGCTGGAGAGTTTTCAGGTACAGTTGGAGATAAATAAACAGTATCAATTCCATCAAGAGTTGGTTTGAATACGCCTAAGTCAAGTTCCACTCCTTCACTTTCCATAAGTCTTAATGTTTTTTGAACATCCATATGGAAATCCTCTAAATTCTTTGGATCTGTTATCTTAACTTTGTGACCTGCATAGTTTAATAATCTTGCAACAGGACGACCTGCATTTCCTGCTCCTACAACAATACAATTCATATATACACTCCTTTTGTAAATAGTGAAATAATTTTTTTAAATAAAGACAATTCTTTTAATAAAATAAAGAAAATTCATTTAATAAAATAAAGACATTCTTTTTATTAAATAAAGACAATTCTTTTTATTAAATAAAGATTTATATGATTATATTTATTAATTTTATATAATTTAAATTTTATTAAAAAATTAGTTGTGATTGGGTAATATAAAAGAATTGTTTGAAAATTAAGAAAAACAGAAAGAAAAAAATAAATTAAAAACAAGAAAATCTCTTAAAATAGAATAAAAAAAGTGTTAAAATAGTGATTGTAAAGGATAAAACAATCACTATTCCTTAAAGTACAACCGAGTTGTACACATTTAATTTTTTAAGTTTACTAAAGAATATTCCTTAATAGGAATAAAACCCCAAATAATTTAATTAAAAATTATTTAAGGGAACGATGAGGACAACATCGTCCAATAGTTAATTAGGTTAATATAACATATAAAAATTTCTGTAAATAAAAGATTACTTTTTTAAAAAAAATCCTAAAAAAATATAAAAAAAATCAATAAAGGCAAATAAAGTTAAAAAATAAAAAACTCCTAAAAACAAGGGAAAATTCAAATTAAAGTACAAAAAAGAAATAAAATAATAAAAAAATTATAAAAATTCATATAAACTTAAAAAAAGAAATAAAATAATAAAAATTTAAAGAAAAAATTAATAAAATAAAAATTTTAAAGAAGAAAAAAATTAAAAATAATTTAAAAAGCTATTCAAAGTCCAATAAATGTTCTATATCATTGTAAATGACTTTTAAACCGCACATGGAAGGAACATAATTAGCTGCCTTTGCTGAATTAACTCCAATTACTTCATAACCCATCTGTTCAATAGGGGCAACAACCATACATGTGTCACAACAGATTTTTCCTCCGGCCTCTTCAATGGTCTTTAGATAACCCATTCTATCTGCTGCAGCCTTTACATTGATTGAAGTGCAGACCCAAAGCTCATTTTTAATTTTCTTGCCCTTAACAACTTCAGCAACTTCCTTGATTTCCTCCAATGAAGCATGTGGACAACCTAAACAGACCAAATCTGCATAGCCATCTGCTGTTGAAAGCTTTTCACGAGTGTTTAAAATATCCTCTGCAGATATTGTAACACTGTCCTCAATCTCACTGTCAGCACCATTATATTCAGGAGTGATATCTTCAACATGATACAATGCAACAGCACCAGAGGATGCAAGTGCAGCTCCCAATGCCTTAAGATTAGAATTTCCTACCTCATAAGCCTTGTTTTGAAGCTTAAAATAAGGAACTCCATCCTTAACAATCTGACCTATTGCATAACCTAATGCACCGAAATCAGCCCTTTCAAGCTTTGTATCAAGTTCAACAAGAAGATTGGCCTTACGGTTTTCATCATGATGGAAACCATATAATGGAGTCTTTCCAACAATAGCTGCAGCAAGAGCACCAGGACCTCCTTCACGATTTGTTCTAGCGCCAATAACAGAATTTACATAAGCAACTGCAGAAGATTCAGACCATGAAACATGATCTTTAAATCTAGGAACATTTCCGATAAGATATGGGGTGCAGGTACATGTTGTACTTATTCCCAATGCAGCATACGCATTACAGATATCCACCTGTTTTTTTGCAAAATCTTCCGGAAAACCAAAATCCTCCCAATTATCAAGATCTGTTCCGGCAGGATTTAGGGTAGCTGATATTGTAGCAATTCCACTCATGTCAGAGATAATGCCATTTTCATCATAAATGATTTCAGCACCTTTTGCCAAGTCCTCAAGATATTCAAGCCCTGCTTGACCTATTGTCTTATATGAGACTCCTGAAACCTGTGCAGACTTAATGTCAACAAATTTCTCCGCACCATAAATGTCTCCCAATGCAATTAGAATATCCATGCTTTTTCTAATGGTTTCTCCATATTCCCCATTAGCCATCTTTTCTTCTTCTTTAGTTAAATACATATTTAATCCTCAATCAAAAATAAAAATAAATTATAAAAATAATGCTTTATTAAAAATAGAATTCAATTATTCTTTAAAAAAAAATTAATTATATGCAAATTATTAAAATCCTTTTAAAGTCCTAAAAAACATTTATATAATATTTTATAAGAAAAGTATATAAGTTTTACTTATAGTCAAAATTTAACAAAAAAGACAAAATTTGAACATATAAATTACAATTTATATGCCTTCGAGCCCTAATCATCAACCATAATCATCAACCAAGATCATTTTTTTATTTTTCATTAAAATGCTTTAAATCATAAAATAAGCAATTTAAGAAATTTAAAAAAATTAATCATCAAGTAAAAGAACATGCTAATCATCAACCACATTAGTAAGTTTATGATTTATTTTTCAAAATCAAATCAATAGTAAAATATATTCAATTTTTTGGCTATTTTCCTAGTGTAAATTTGATATTGTTTTTTTAGATTTGTTTATTTTGGAATTAACATTATTTTTAATAAATATTGCTGATTAAATTTTAGTGTTAAATTTTGCTGAAATAATTTGCTTGTTAGCGAAAGTATTATATATTTTTTTTATCAATATTTAATTAAGCAATTTTTTTTTATAGGAGGAATTTTTTTTAATTTTTAAAAATTTTTCTTTTGTAGATTGAATTTTTTTTAATTTTTAAATATTTTTCTTTTATACAAATGTTTTTTTATAGTAAAATATAAATGGGGTGAAAATTTATGATGAATAAATTAATCAAACGTGGCGATTATGTTGATAAATTAAAGGATTATATTAACTCTGATTTTGTTAAGGTTTACATTGGAATTAGAAGGTCTGGCAAGACCAGTTTAATGTATAACATTATTGATGAAATCAAATCAATGGGAGTAAAGGATGAAAACATAATATTCATTTCCTTTGAATCACGGGAATACTCTCATATTGATAATTGTGAACAATTGGATGAACTTGTTTACAGCAAAACAGAAAACCTTGAAGGAAAAGCATATCTATTTTTTGATGAAATCCAACAGGTTAAAGGTTGGGAAAAATCTATTAACAGTTATAGGGTTTCAATTGACTGCGACATTTACATTACAGGTTCAAATTCAAAATTACTGTCAGGTGAGCTTGCAACACTTCTGACAGGAAGATATCTCACAATCAATGTTTATCCATTTTCATTCAAGGAATTTCTGCAGTATAAAAATGAAATAGAAGGAATGGAATTAACAAAAGACACAATTAGTGAACTGTATGATGATTACTTTAACTTTGGAGGCATGCCTGGTATCTTGTCATTGGGCAGTGATGAATTTAAAAAATTGGCCTTGAAAGACATTTATAATTCCATATTGTTTGAAGATGTTGTTTCTAGATTTAAGATAAACAACATTGACTTGCTGCAACGCTTTGTAAGATATATGATTAGCAGCACTGGTGAAATATTTTCATCCAAAAGCATAAAGAACTATTTGAAAAGCAACAACATATATACTTCCCAGGACACATTGCTTAAATACAATCAATATTTAAATCAGTCATTTTTCATTTCCAAATGTAAATGCTTCCAGCTTAAAGGAAGAAAAGAAATGAAAATACTTGGGAAGTACTACTTGACAGATCATGGATTTCACCATGCACTGATAGAAGACAACATGTTGAATGTTACTAAAATCCTTGAAAATATCGTTTATGTGGAGCTTTTGAGAAGAGGATACAAGATTAATATCGGAAGAAATCCCGACAATACTGAAGTGGACTTTGTATGTGAAAAATCTGGAAAATACAAGTATATTCAAGTTTCTTACAGGTTAACAAACGAAAAGACATTAAACCGTGAAATCACACCATTATTGAGAATACCTGATAAATTTGAATCAATATTGATAACAACTGAAAATCATGACTTTTCAAAAGAGGGCGTTAAACATATAAACATAATTGATTTTCTATGTGGGGATGAAGTATAATTATACACTTCTCCCATTTTTTTTACACAATGCATGTGTTTGAGAATCATATGGTCTTGACATTATGATTTAGATTGCTTAATAACTTTAATGGCAGTTAAATACTCAAGTGTCTGAAAAAAAACAATTCAACATAATATATAACATATATTCTCTTTTTATAGTCATGTCAGTAGGACTATAAATTGCAGTTTATGAACATTAGGTAGGGTGAAAATAGAATATAAAAAATCCTAATTGTGATAAGTTTGTTAATTTGATCGTTTTTGTGTTTTGGTTTGACTCATTTTGAATCCAAATAAGATGGGGGATTTATAATGGATAAATTCCATATACTTCTTTTTCATAGTTTAACCATGTTTTAAGCATTTCATCTTCGATTGAATATTTGTGGTTTCTGTAACTTATTATTCCTTTATCTTTGAGGCCTGTCAGATATTTATTAAATGTTCCTCTTGAAATATTTGTCTTATTTAGTAATTCGCTCCAGCTTAGTGAATCTTCTTCAACCAATTCTTCGACTATGATTTTTTCGTTGTTGTTTAAGCTGCTCCAAATTTTTATCCACATTATTAGGATTTGTTCCATGTTTGTGAAAAATGTTTTTTTAACTATTTCTGGCGTGTATATTTGATTGCTGTCCATTACATTGTAAAAACTGTTTATGTATAATGGTATTCCTCTTGTGCATTTGTAAAATCTTTCGAATCCTTCTTCAGTGAATTTTATTTCACTCATTTTATCTTTAAAATATGCTTTTGTTTCCTCTTTAGTGAATGGATTAATTGTTATTTGTTGTAATCTTCCACCAAATGCTCCACTTTCACCATTTAATTCGTTTATAATATTGGAACTTCTTGATATTGATCCTGTAAATATGTAGCTCACATTATGTTGCGTTTGGCTGTAACTTCGAATTAGCCAAAAGAATTTGTCAAGATGATTTATTTTTCTTAACATTTGGAATTCATCTATGATTATTACAAATCCATTTAATTCATCCAGTTCATCCACTATTTTTTGTGGAAACTCCATTACGAATTGACTTAATTTTCCGTAGCTGGTTTCAGTTTTAGGTATGGGCATATCCAGTATGGTGCTTATCTCATGGAAATCATATTTTTTGAGTTTTAGATTATTAATTAATTCAGTTATTTTTGCTTTGTACTTATTTTTGTAGTTATTTGCTTGTATGCTTTGATTCATTTCTTTTAATAGTTCGATAAGTACTGTCTCTATTGTTAATTTTTCCTTTGTTCGTGCATAAACTTGTGCGATATCAATATATGTGCAGATTATATTGGGTTCTACTTCCGTCATTATTTTTTTTAGAAGATATGTTTTTCCTACTCCTCTGTATCCGGTTAATAATATCTGTTGGGGCAAGGAGTAATTTAGGGAATCTATTTGGTATTTGAGTTTTTTGATATCCTCTTTTCTGTTGTAGAAATATTCATCTAAATTATTGTGTAAAAATAATGGTTTTGAATTCATTTAATTCACCTATTAGTTTATTTATTTATACTAGTATATTAAATTATACTTTATTATTTAGTATAAAAAATTATACTTATCAAAGGAGGTATAAATATTTATACTTATCAAATGAAGTATAAAAATTTATACTTGTTAATTTTTTCAAACAAAACAGCAATCATCAACCAAGATCATTTTTTTATTTTTCATTAAAATGCTTTAAATCATGAATTAAACAATTTATGGAATTTAAAAAAATTAATCATCAAGTAAAAAAACATGCTAATCATCAAC
>NZ_CALCYR010000280.1 GCF_937906425.1 uncultured Methanobrevibacter sp.
AGTATTTTTTAATCATTTAATTATTTTTTATTTATTTTTACTAATTTATTATTTTAATTTAATTTTAATTTAATTTTAATTATTTTTATTAGTTTTAATTATTTTTGGATTTTAATTTAATTTTAATTTAATTTTAATTATTTTTTATTAGTTTTAATTATTTTTTTATTAATTTTAATTTTTTTATGGATTTTAATTTAATTTACTTATTTTTAAATTTAGTTTGTAAAGTATAAAACTATTTGCTGATTTAAAAAAATTTTAGTCAAGTTTTTTTTAAAAACCTGACCAAATAATATTAATCTTTTAAGTAATAATATTCTCCTTGTTCTTTTTGCTCTCTGTCAAGATAACTGTCGTATTTATTTACTCTTGGACGTTTAGTTTCCTTATCTCTTCTAAATGTAATGTCCAAGTCTCCCAAGAACTGATTCATTGAAGTTCTTAAGTCAGTTGGTTTGGAAGCCTTACCATTTAATCCTGGCTCTCCATTAAATACCATTGCTCTGTCTGATATATAATCAATAAATACGATATCGTGATCTACAATCAGGGAAGCCGCATTTCTACTTTCAACTATTTTCCTAATGACTCTTGCTGCAACCAATCTTTGTTCAACATCTAAAAATGCAGTTGGTTCGTCGAAAAGATAGATTTCAGCGTCCTGTGACAATGTTGTAGCTATTGCAAGACGCTGGAGTTCTCCCCCACTTAGGTTTTTAACTTTCTTGTCAAGCAAGTCATTAAGTGTTAAGGGATTTCCAATTTCACTGTTGAAGATATTTGTTCCATAGGTAGGTGCATTTGCAAATAAAAATTCCTGGGCGGTTCCATCAAAGTCTGAAACGATATATTGTGGTTTATATGCAATTTCAACACTTTCCAATATGTCTCCTTCAGTTGCCTTTTCAACTCCTGCTAATATTTTTGCAAATGTGGTCTTTCCGATACCATTTGAACCGAATGCAGTGACTATCTCGTCATGGTAGATTTTTCCAGCTTCTGCCTCAAGTGTAAATCCTTCGTATTCCTTTCTGATATCGCTGTATTCACTTAAAACCTCTCCATCATCTTCAGGAGTTGGTGGGCGGATGCTGAATTCAATAGGCTGTTTTCTGATTCTTACGTTTTCTTCCTGTAGGAATCCATTGATATATGCATTGATTCCTACTCTAACGCCCTTGTTGCCGCTTACTACACCATATCCTCCAGGTTCTCCATAAAGAAGGTGCACATTGTCACTCATAGCATCCAATGTAGCCAAGTCGTGTTCAATTACAAGTACGGATTTTCCATCCTCTGCAATTGACCTTATTACTTTAACTGCATTTAATCTTTGTCTTACATCCAACCATGATGTAGGTTCATCGAAGTAGTAGAAATCACCTTCACGAAGAACTGTTGCAGCTATTGCAACCCTTTGAAGTTCCCCTCCACTGAGGTTTTTCATATCCCTGTCAAGAACATTCCTTAAGTCAAGGTCATCTACAATCTCATCCAGTTTGTTGCGTTCATCAACATTGGAAAGGAGGTTTCTGACATTTCCCTTTACAACCTTAGGAAGTTGATCCACCATTTGTGGCTTGTGGATTGTCTTTATTTCTCCTGCCTTCAATGATTTAAAGTAATTTTGAAGAGCTGAACCTTTGTAATAGTCAATGACCTTGTCCCAGTTTGCCTCCTCTTCGTAGTTTCCAAGGTTAGGAACTAATTCTCCAGACAATATTCTCATGATTGTTGATTTGCCGATACCGTTTTGACCAAGCAGCCCTATAACTGTTCCGGCGTTAAGGCTTGGCAATCCAAAGAGTTCAAAGCTGTTTTGACCATATCTGTGAATTGGTTCATCAAGTGCTTCAGGTAAGTTAATAACGCTAATTGCTCCAAAAGGACATCTGTTTGTACAAATACCGCATCCGGAACATAATTCTTCAGAAATGATTGGCTTTTTAGTTTGTTCATCCATCACTATTGTATCTTCGTCCATTCTCACTCCCGGACAATAGTGCATACAAACAACATTGCATTTCTTAGGTTGGCATTTGTCTCTGTCTAATATTGAAATTCTGCTCATTTTATCTCCAAATCCTCTAAAATAATAATAAAATTGTAAATTTTTAAGTTTAATATGTTTTTATAATAATTTATAATATTTATATTATGTTTTTAATAGTTTATAATGATTATGCGAATATTCATTTCATTGGTTTTTTATACTTTTAATTAATATTTTTTTAAATTAATGTCTATTTTAAATTTTGCTCTATTTGATGAAAATCACACTAAATAACAAAAACTGCAAGAGTCACTTTATTCTTATTCTCTAATGATTTAGGTTAATTTTAAATAATTTTGAATTTAATATATAAATAGTATAATAAACTTAAAAACATTTCAATATTTAATTTAATCTTTGTGATTTAAATGAAACAGGTAATGATTGTAAGAGCGGATTTAAAGATGGGAAAAGGTAAAATTGCAGCCCAATGCTGTCATGCTGCAATTGGCGCTTATAAAAATGCCGATAAGGAAAAGGTCCGTAAATGGGAAAATGGGGCTTATGCAAAGGTAGTTTTAAAAGTCCATTCCTTAGAGGATTTACTTAAATTCCGTGATCTTGCAAGGGAAAAGGGCATTAATTATTATTTGGTTACAGATGCTGGTAGAACACAGCTTCCAGAATCCACCATAACTGTTTTAGGTTTAGGTCCTGATGAAGATGAAGTTTTAGACGAATTAACTGGTGATTTGAAGTTATTATAATTTAATAATCTCTTAAATCTTATTTTTTTATTTTATTTTATTCATTATCTTCTTTTTCATTATTTATTTTATTTTATTTTATTTTATTTTATTTTATTTTATTTTATTTTATTTTAT
>NZ_CALCYR010000281.1 GCF_937906425.1 uncultured Methanobrevibacter sp.
GTAACTGGTGCTATTTTGAATAGTATTAGTGAAAATACTAGAAAAGTGACAATTCAAAATGGTGCTATTAATTTTTATACGGCATTATATAATTCTAGGACAAAATCATATAGTTGGACTTCAGATGGTTTTATAGCAGATAATTATAATGGTTATTTTAATATTTCATCGTCTTATAATTCTATAAAATTGAGTTCAATTTATTATTTATTTTTTGAAGCGAGTTATGGGATCGTATTAAATAGTTCTAGTATGTATGGTAGTTCTTTGCCGTCAACTAGTATGACTGGACGTATTTTCTTTAAAACATCATGAGGTAATTAGTTATGGGAATGAGTTTTACTTATAACAGTAGTGTTGTTATAATGTGGACAAATACAGATACAAAACGACATTATATAAGATATAATACTACTAATACATCTATGATTGTTGATACAACATCTATTTTTAAATATTCATCATCTTCATATTGGAGTAAAACATCTACTACTAAAATGGTCAAAGGGACTTCCTATGCTGGGAATTACACTAATAGTAGCGATAGTTGGCAAGGTAAATTTGATTTTACAATATCAGCAACTTTAACAACAACTTCTAAAATGTGGATTCTATCCAGCACAAAAAATTCTATTACTGTAAAATTACAAGGATGGGGTTTTAGTGGAAATGCAGGAAGTTGGCCTAATGTTACAATATATTGTGGAACTAAGTATTATACACAATCATTAAGTGATTGGCAATCAACGGGACATACTTTTACTGGTTTATCTTCTGGAACTAACTATTCAATCTCAATGTATATAGCTACTCCAGATTATTTAATTGATAGTACGTCATATTCTACAGATGAAGATACTAAAGGATGGTATGTATATACTTCTAGTGGATGGAAAAAAGCAACTCCATATATATATAACGGCAGTAAATGGGTACAATGCACACCATATCTATATAGTGGCGGTTGGATAACTGGATCATAAATTACGATTGAAAGGAAATTTTAAATAAAAAGACTGAATTTAAGAATAATTTAAATTTTTTTTAAATTAAAATAAAAGAATTTCATTAAAAAGTATATATTATTTAAAAAACTCATTAAAATAAACAATTTTCATTAAAAGAAGCTAAATAAGCAGGTGTTAAATTGAAAGAATTTAAACTTAAATCACCATATAAACCTCTTGGTGATCAGCCAAAGGCTATTGAATCACTTTCTGATGGGATTAAAAAGGGACTTCATGAACAGACATTGCTGGGAGTAACAGGTTCAGGAAAAACCTACACAATGGCAAACATCATTGAAAATGTGCAGAAGCCAACGCTTATCATTTCACACAATAAAACATTGGCTGCACAACTCTATGAGGAATTCAAGGTATTCTTCCCGGACAATGCAGTCGAATACTTTGTCAGCTATTATGACTATTACCAACCTGAGGCATATGTTCCAAGAACAGACACATTCATTGACAAGGAAGCTTCAATCAATGAGGAAATAGACATAATGAGACATTCCGCCACCCAATCACTTCTATCAAGAGACGATGTCATTGTTGTAAGCAGCGTAAGCTGCATCTATGGTATCGGTTCTCCTGAAGATTATGGAGAGTTTGCATTTTCCATAAATGTTGGAGACATTTACGAAAGAAATGACATCCTTAGAAAACTTATCTTCATGCAGTATGAGAGAAATGACATTGCATTTGAAAGGGGTCAATTCAGGGTAAGGGGAGATGTTATTGAAATCAATCCTGTACACGGAACCCCTCCAATAAGGATTGAACTCTTTGGTGATGAGATAGATGCAATAAGCCTAATTGACCCGATTACAGGCAAAAGGGAAGAATCCCTTCAAAGGTATATGATATTTCCTGCAAAGCACTTTGTTGTAGGTGCTGACAGAATGGATCAGGCTCTAAAGGACATCAATGATGAATTGATGTCAAGACTTAATGAATTGAATATTGAGGGAAGATACCTTGAGGCCCAAAGGCTTGAACAGAGAACAAGATTCGATTTGGAGATGTTGCAGGAGATGGGATACTGTCCCGGAATCGAAAACTATTCAATGCATCTTTCAGGAAGAAACTGGGGAGACATGCCATATTCACTTTTAAAGTATTTTCCAGATGACTACCTTACAATTATTGATGAATCACATGTAACCGTTCCACAGATTAGGGGAATGTACAATGGTGACAGGGCAAGAAAGGAAACCCTTGTAAATTATGGTTTCAGATTGCCTTCAGCTAAGGAAAACAGGCCCTTGCGTTTTGATGAGTTTGAAGCAAGTCAAAACCAGGTTCTCTACGTATCAGCAACCCCTGGACAATATGAACTCTCAAGAAGCCTTAATGTTGTTGAACAAATCATAAGACCAACAGGACTTGTTGACCCTAAAATCACCATAAGACCTGTTAAGGGCCAGGTTGAGGATCTTCTTGGAGAGGTTAGAAGAAAGGTGAATGAGAATCAGAGAATCCTTGTAACCACACTTACAAAAAGAATGGCTGAGGACCTTACAGACTATTATGCAAAAATAGGAATCAAGGTCAGATACCTTCACTCTGAAATAGACACATTGGAACGTGTTGAAATCATTGATGACTTGAGACGTGGAGAGTTTGATGTTCTTGTAGGAGTAAACCTCTTAAGGGAAGGTTTGGATCTTCCTGAAGTTGGACTTGTAGCTATCCTGGATGCAGATAAGGAAGGATTCCTAAGGTCTGAAACCTCACTTATCCAGACAATTGGAAGGGCTGCAAGAAATGTTGACGGAGAAGTGCTCATGTATGTTGATGAGATGACTGATTCTGTAAGAAATGCGGTTGACATCACAAACAAAAGAAGAAAGCTCCAGATGGCTTACAATGAGAAATACAATATTACTCCAAAGACCACTTCAAGAACCTTGAAGGAGAAAAAGCAATCTTATAAGAAGACTCCAAGTAGAGACGACCTTAAGGGAATGCCTAAGGACGAGCTTAAATTGTTAATCCAAGACTTGGAGGCTGAAATGAAAGAAGCTGCAAATAATCTTGAGTTTGAAAGGGCAGCTAGCCTAAGAGACCAAATTGTAGCATTAAAGAGTATTAAGAAATAATTAATGCTCATATAAACCAAATTCAAACATTAAAAAGTATTAAGAATTAATTAATACTCTTATTTACTTTTTTTAAATAAAAATTATTATTTGCATCCTATTTTTTTTAATTTTTAAATAATTAATCATACTAATTTTAAATTTTTTTAAAAATTATCTTAAAGAGCCTTTAAAAATCATTGAAAGAGAAAGAAAATGAAAAATAATGAATAAAATGGAAAATTAAGATAAAATAAATAAAAATAAGAATAATAAATTAAATAAAAATCACTCTTTTTTAAAATTAAAATAAATTAAAATTAGATAAAAAAAACTAGATAAAATAATATAAAATAAGATAAAATAAGAAAATAAGAAAAATAAAAATAATAAATTAAAATAAAAATAAAGGAATTAAAAGAGAAATTAAAGAACAATTATTGTTCTTCTTCTAATTTTTGGATTACAGTATGTCTAAATACTAAAACAGAATCCTCTTCAGGATTTAATTCTAATGCATTGTCCAAACATTGTAAAGCGTCAGTATTTCTATTCAATTGACTTAAAACCATACCTTTATACTTCCAATAGACATAATTTTTGGAATTTAAATTAATTGCCCTGTCAAAACAAGTGTCTGCCTCATTAAAACGTTCCACTGAAAATAAGGCCATTCCTTTCATAAGCCATGTTTTTTCTATTTCCATATCAAGTTCCAATGATTTGTCAAAAGCTTCAATAGCTTCATCTATTCTGTTTAAAAGACCTAAAGTACTTCCTTTCATAGTCCAAGCTTCTGGAATTCTGCTGTCAACTTCCAATGCCTTTTGATAAAATTCCAAAGCTTTTTCATAATCCTTTTCTTTTCTATATTGGTCTCCCTTTTCCATACATTCTTCAAATTCCATATGACCACCATATAACTTTCAATGAAAAATAAATTTTATTTAAAACGATTTTAATCCTAAAAATTATTTAATTTATAAAAAATTAACACTTGTTAACTTTAATTATATTATGTTAACACATGTTAATAAATTTAATTAAAAAATTTAATTGAAAAAATACTTTTAAAAATAAGGTTTAAAAATCAAAGAATAATAGAAATAATTAAAGATAAAATAAAGAAAAGTATTAAAAAAGAAAAAAGAATAATTTAAATTAAAAAGAAT
>NZ_CALCYR010000282.1 GCF_937906425.1 uncultured Methanobrevibacter sp.
TAGAATTTATACTTATTTTAATGATTTTTTAATAAATCTTATAAATCATTTTAAATAAATACTTAATTAACTAATAAAAACTATGGAGAGTTTTTTATGAATTATAAAAAGTTATTGGTATTGTTTATATTGGTTTTTGCAGTAATTGGTTTTACAATGGGATCAGTTTCTGCTAAAAGCACTACAATGAAAATACCTCAAAATAAGGATGTTGGCAAGGGCGATAGAATTACAACATTATATCAGGCAAAGGATGGCCAATTATCAAAAGGAGTTTATATAAGCATTTTTTATCATAATAAGAAATTAGGTGATGATTACAGGCCTCACACCTATGTTTTGCAAAAAGCGGTTGTATATTATAAAAACAGTAAAGGAAAGGTAATTACAAAAACTGCTAAGGCAAATACATTAAGCGGTCACAGTATGCTTTCCACTAAAAAGATCAGTAATTATAAGCCATATAAGGTTGTTGTTAGCTATCGTAAGATGACTTCCAAAGAGAAATCTCAAATACTTTTCAATCCTTTATATTAATTATTAAGGATTTTTTTATTTTTTTATTTTTTGTATTCCATTAATTTTATTATTTTTACTTATTTTTATTGGATATTTCATTAATTTTTTCATATTTTTTACTATTTTTTACTATTTTTTACTATTTTTTAATATTTTTTTAAATTTTTTATAAAAATTTTTTCAAAATAACATATCACAATATCATGATATGAAAACATTTATATAGATAAACATATCATAATATCATTATATGAATATATTTAAAATTTTTTTAAGGTGTTTTAATGTCTGAAGAAAATTTTGAAAAGAAAGACTTAGATGATAAAGAAGATTTATGTGAAATATTTGACCCTCATGAAGAGTGTGTCAATAGGGCGAAAACACATATTTTAAAAGAGGAGGATTACTCTGAATTGTCTGAATTTTTTAAGATATTTGGAAACCCAACAAGATTAAAAATTATTTCCCTGTTAAGCTTTGATGATTTATGTGTTTGCGATATTTGTGAAGCATTAGACTTAAGCCAAGCAGCTGTTTCTAATCAATTAAGAATATTAAGAGCACATAATATTGTTAAATATGAAAAAGAAGGTAAATTAGCAAGATATTCCCTAACAGACCTTCATGTTGAAATGATTTATAAAATGGGTTTAGAGCACTTACATGAATAAATTTATTATGATTCTACTAATATTAACTAATTTCAAGTGATTATAATGGCAGAAAATAAATGTTATGATCCAGATTGTTCGGATGAAAATTGTTACAATCCAGAACATTACAATTATATTTGTTTTGATCCTGATTGTGATGATGTTCGATGTAACAATCGAGATCACTATGATAAGCAATTACTAAGAGATTTTCAAAAAAATGCTGATTTCACTGTTTATGATCATAGGGAAGAGATTGATTATGATGAGGATGTTGATATAAGTATCTGCGGTTGTCCTGATTGTGCAGATGACCATGATCACGACCATGATCACGACCATCACCATCATCATGACCATGAGCATCATCATGACCATGACCATGGTCACTCTCATGACCACGATCACGAACATGAGCACTCTCATGCCGTAGAAGACTCTTGTGAGGATGATTGTTGTTCTGATAAACATAATCATGAACATGAACATGAGCACGAACATGAGCACGAACATGAACATGAACATGAACATGAGGAAGATGATTGTTGTTCTCATGACCATGAGCATGAGCATGAGCATGAACATGAGGAAGATGATTGTTGTTCTCATGAGCATGGCCACGACCATGACCATGATCACGAGCATGACCATGAGCATTCTCACTCTCATGACCATGAACATGTTGTAGATGATTGCTGTGATGATGATTGTTGTTCTGATTCCAAAAAGGCAGTTGTGGCTGATTCCTGTGATGACCCTGACTGTGCTTGTCATGACCACGATCACGACCATCATCATGACCATGACCACGATGATGTAAACATAAGCATTTGCGGTTGTCCTGATTGTGCAGGTGATGATGAAGAAGGTGAAGAGGAAGAGGAACTTCTTGCAGAAGGAAAACCGCTTTTATCAAACAGGCCTATTCAAATCATGGTAAGCAGCGGTATACTCTTTGTAACCGGTCACATTCTTGAATGGTTGTCATTCAGCCCTACTATAGTAAATATCATATTTATGGTTGCTGCAATTATAGCAGGTTATGAAATAGCTATTCTTGCATACAAATCCCTTGTCAGACGTCATACCGTTGGTCCAGCTATGTTAATGGTTATAGCTTGTGTAGCTTCCTTTATCATTGGACATCCGGAAGAGGGTGCTGCAGTAGCATTCCTTTACTATATTGCAGAGTTCCTGGAGGATTATGCAGAACATAGGGCAAAGCATTCAATCAAATCCCTTGTAGAAATCGCTCCTGAAACTGCAACCGTAAAGGTCGGTGATGGTGAAGAGCAACGTAAAATCGATGATGTAAACATTGGCGAAATTGTTATTGTAAGGCCTGGGGACAAGATTCCTTTGGATGGAAATGTGGTCTCAGGTACTTCAAGTGTTGATCAGGCTTCCATTACCGGTGAAAGTCTTCCTGTCGTTAAGGCTTTAGGTGATGAGGTATTTTCCGGAACCGTAAACAAGGACGGATATCTCGAAATCGTTGTAACAAAAAGGGCTAAGGATTCAGTTATCTCAAAAATCGTAACTCTCGTTAAAAGGTCCCAACTTAACAGGGCAAGCACTGAAACCTTGGTTGAACGTGTTGCCAAATATTACACTCCATTGATGATGGTTATAGCTGCATGTGTGGCATTCATACCGCCTCTTGCATTTGGCCAACCATTGGTTGACTGGGTCTATAAGGCATTGTCCATTCTTGTAATCAGTTGTCCTTGTGCATTCCTTATATCAACCCCTATCGGTATGGTATCAGCCATTACCTCCGCTACAAGAAAGGGTGTGCTTATTAAGGGCAGTGCATATATTGAAGACATGCGTAACATTAAGGCTGTTATCTTTGATAAGACAGGTACTTTAACTGAAGGCAAGCTTGAATTAAGCGATATTGCAGTTGTTGATGAGAAATATACAAAAGAGGATATTGTTGAAATTGCAGCTTCCCTTGAAAACGGATCTTCCCACCCAATTGCAATGGCAATCATAAGATATGCTGATTTGAACGGCATTGAATTTGATGAGATTGAGGACTTCAAGAACGTTCCTGGAAAGGGTATTATAGGAAGTATAGATGGTAAGGAATACTATGCAGCAAATGAATCCCTTATTGAAGGAAGCAAATTTGAAGTTACACGTGATGAAATCAACAGTTATTCTGCAGAGGGCAAAACCATTGTATTTGTAGGAAATGAGGAAAATCTCATCGGTATTTTAACCGTTGTTGATAAAATCCGTGACAATGCAAGTGAAGTTATTTCTGACTTACACAGTGATGGCGTTAAAACAATCATGTTGACTGGGGACAATAAGATTGCAGCCCAAAAGGTTGCAGACGAGATTGGAATCGACTATGTTTATTCCAACCTTCTTCCAGAAGACAAGTTAAACATTTTGGATACCATCAGAAACAAATTCGGTGAAGTGGCTATGGTTGGTGACGGCATTAACGATGCACCTGCATTGGCTCGTGCTAATATTGGTATTGCAATGGGTGCAGCTGGATCTGATGTAGCTATTGAAACAGCGGATGTTGCATTGATGCAGGATGATATTAGTAAATTACCTTACTTATTTAGTTTAAGCCGTAAAACAATGGGAATTATTAAACAAAACATTTCCGTTGCTATATTTGTAAAGGTTCTCTTTGTAATACTTGCAGTCTTAGGTTTAATCACCTTGATGATGTCTGTAGGTATTGGAGACTTAGGTTTAACTCTTGCGGTTATATTGAATTCCTTTAGAATTGGTTTAGTTAAAGATCCTTTATTCTAAGGATTTTTATTTTTAAAAATTATTAAGTCCTTATTGGATTTTTTAATTTTTAAAATTTTTTATTAAGTCCTTATGGGATTTTTTAATTTTTTAAAATTTTT
>NZ_CALCYR010000283.1 GCF_937906425.1 uncultured Methanobrevibacter sp.
AGGTTTATCACGCCCTCGATGCGGTTGTTGAGGAGGGCTTCCTGGGCAGCGAGGATTTGCGCCTTGGCTTCTCCGATTTTAGCTTCGTCGCCATTGTCCAGCGCATCCTTCAGCGTCTTTTCCGCATCCATCTTCTGCTTGCGGAGCACCTTGAAGGACTGTTCCATGCTTTCGCGGAACTTGTCCAATTCGGCCTTCTGCTCGGGTGTCACCTGCAAGATGGAGTCCATTTCCGCAGGACCCGGACCCTTATGGAGTTTCTCCTTGTCGAGGTCCTTTTGCTTGTCGCCGTGATTGTGGTTGATGGGCAGTTCCTTTGCCATTCCCTTTTGACAGGGTGCCTTGTGGCAGAAATGGGGAATGCCGTAGCAGGTGGCGCCTAGGAAAAATCCCACGGCGCACGCAAGCACCAGGAGGCTTGCGATAAAGAGTTTTACGGAGCCTTTCATTGTTGTTCCTCCTTGAGTAGGTAGGTGAGAGTTTGTGAATTGTCTAGGGTTTCCAGTTCGTCGCTTTCGCCTTCGCCCAGCTCTCCATACCAGGAGGTAAGATCCGTGTAGGCGACCTGCCGTATGGAAAGCGGGCTTGTTTCGACGGAATCCATGGAGGAAAGCAGAATGCTAAAACCCACCAGCGCGAAGCTGGCTGCCAGGGGGATGGCTGAAAACAGCCGGAGGCGGATGACCTTGGCTTTTTCGGCCAGGGTAATCCTTGCGCAGACCCTGTCCCAGGAATCGGCCCTGGGGGAAATCCGCTCCATTTTGGAAAAGTCGATGAAATCACGCATTTTTCTGTTTCCTTGTCAAGAAGTCCTTTACAAAGTGCCTCGCCCTGCTGAGCCTTGCCTTGACGGTGCCGCTGGGCATGCGGTAAATCTCCGTTAAATCCTTGATGTCTAGCCCCTCGGCGTCCTTGAGCCAGAGCATGCCCCGCGTTTCGGCGGGCAGCTGGTTCAGACCCAAGGTCAAAAGCTCCACGTCGGTTTCCTGCTCTCCTTCGTTTGTTCCCAGGGCGCTTTCGACGATAGTGCCCCAGTTTTCTTCTTCTAGCTCGGCGTGCCTGCGCTCTGCCCGGAGTTTCATGAGGCAGGCATTGACGGTGAGCCTGTAGAGCCACGTGGCCAGTGCGCTTTCTCCGCGGAATTTTTGCACGGCGGAAGGCACCTGGACAAAGACATCCATCAGTATGTCCTCGGCCTGGTCCCGGTCCTTGAGCATCCTGAAGGCCAGGTTCAGCACGTGGCCGTTTTCCTCTTGCCATAGGAGGGCCAGGGCTTCGCGGCTGCCGCTTTTCAGGCTTTTTAGGATGGCATAACAAAATGCACATTATTATAACGATTACTGTTACCACATTTTTTTTCACATCAAAATTATACTATGAACAAATTACGCATTAATACAATTATTTAAAAATTCAATATATTTTTCTAAATAAATATTTATTTTTATTACTTAAAAATTAAACCTTATAAATAATCAATACTAAAATAATAATATAACTTATTAAAAATAGCTAAAGGATAAAAAATATGTTTGAAGATATTCCAATTAGATTCTTTAGAGGAACCCATAGAATCAAGGATCCTCAAGAGACAATTGATGAAAATGAGAAAAAGCTTAGAACTGCTGGAATAAGTAGAATTACAGATATCACTGACCTTGACAGAATAAAAATCCCAGTATTTTCTGCAATACGCCCAACTGCACAGGAAGGCAGTGTAAGTGTTTATGCAGGAAAGGGAGTAACAAAAGAGCAGGCAAAGGCTTCTGCAATGATGGAAGGTTTTGAAAGATATTCTGCAGAAAAACAGGATATAGACAAGGAAAGAATGATTGTTTCCACATACAATGAAATAATAAATAATTCAAATCCAAACTTGAATAAGGAAAACACCTTAAATCCAAAGGACTTACTCCTTCCAAAGAACTTCACTACACAAAATGTTGAAAATTCAAGATTGGAATGGATTGAATCAACTGACATAACTAGAGACGAAACAATTTATGTTCCGGCAAATGCTGTTTTCCACCCATATATTCCAAGCAGAGACAATATACCAAGTCCAATAGCTATTTTTAAAGGAAACACAAATGGATTGGCTTCAGGAAACATTATAGAGGAATCCGTTTTGCATGGAATATTTGAAGTTGTTGAAAGGGATGCATGGAGCATTTTCGAACTGACCAAAAGAAACAAAAAAGAAATAAATCAGGACAGCATTGAAAACGATATTATCAATGAGCTTTTAGATAAATTCAATCAGGAAAACATAAAAATCAAGCTTATGGACATTACTGCAGATTTGGACATCACTACAGTTGCTGCAAGTTCAGATGATATGCTCCTTAAGGATCCTGCACTCCTTACATTAGGTGTTGGAACCCACCTTGACCCAAATGTTGCTGTAATAAGGGCATTGACAGAAGTTGCTCAAAGCAGGGCAACACAAATTCATGGAACTCGTGAGGACACAATCAATGCAGACTTCATGCGTAAGGCAGGTTACGAAAACATGAAGAGAATGAACAAGCATTACTTCATGGAGGAGGATGAAAAGATAGACCTTGCAGACATTGAGGATAAAAGTTCAAACTCAATTAAAAAGGACATTGAAACAAGCATTGAAGAGGTTCAAAAGGTAGGGCTTGACAGAATACTGTTTACAGACCTGACAAGAAAGGAAATTGACATAAATGTTGCAAGGGTAATTATTCCTAAAGCTGAATTATATTCCCTGGATGAGGAAAGACTGGGAAACAGAGCATTGGAATATGATAGAAAAGTAAGAAGAGGATTAATTTAAACTTAGGATGATTCAATGACTAAAAAGATTATTGTTTATTTAGGATTGTCTATTCAAGAGGAAGAGGCTAAAGAGATTTTGGATGCAGATTATAGGAGCCCTGTAAAAAGAGGAGACATTCTTAAGGCAATCAGTGAAAAGCCTGATGTGATTGGAATCATAGACGGAGTGTTCCACCACAGCCCAGCAGTTGCTCATAAGGAAATCATGAAGGCTTTGGATAAAGGAATAACTGTTGTTGGCGGAAGCAGCATGGGGGCCTTAAGAGCATCAGAACTTGATGATTTGGGAATGGTTGGAATAGGGTATGTCTATAAGCAATACCGCTCAGGAGCTATCTCATCAGATGATGATGTAGCACTTAGTTTTGATCCTGAGCGAAAAGTAAACATTTCCGAGGCTTTGGTAAATGTGGAATACAATCTAATCTCTGCAGTAGATAAGGGAATAATAAATGAAGAGGAAAAGGATTATATTCTAGGCATTGCAAAGGAGATTTATTATCCTAAAAGAACTTATTCAAACATCTTTAAAAATGTGGAAATGGAAGATAAAAAGAAAACTGAACTAATCGATTTTGTTCTAAAACAGGAAGATGTTAAGCACAAGGATGCAGTTGAGGTTTTAAATTACATAAAAACTCTGGGATAAAAAAACAGCCAATAATCATGAGAAAAAACTTTTAAAAATTTATTCATAAAAAAATAAAAAAACTATTAAAAATTTAATCGAATTCATAAAAAAAATAAAAAAAACTTTTAAAATTAAATACAATAGCATAAAAATTTGCAATTATTAGACATTTATACTAAATTTTAAAAGATTTATAAACAAATAAACTTATTTTAATGGATAAAATCAAAAAATTAACTTATTTTAGGATTATAACAATGTAATAGAAACTTTTAAAAAGAATTAAAAATATAACAATAGTTAATTTATTATTTTAAAAATGGGATTAAATAATAATTCGGGCGATTAATCAGTTTTAATTAATAATAAATTTTAAAATTGGAATTTATTAGTGATAAAATGAACACAAATCAGAAGATAGAGAAAGTTAAAGAGATATTAAATAACAAAAAAATAGCTTTGGCATTTTCAGGTGGAGCGGACAGTACATTAATAGCTCATCTTGCAAAGGAGGCAGGAGCAGATGTACTTGGAATTACCTATGACAACAAGATTCTGCCAAGTGAATTTTTACTCTTTGCAAAAAGAAGGGCTGAGGAAATCGGAATAAAACATGAAATCGTTGAAGGAAACTTCCTTGACATTGATGAATTTGTACATAACAGTCCAAAAAGATGTTTATTGTGTAGAAAATTAATGTACGGAGCCATAAAAGAAAAGGCTCAAAAAGAGGGTTATGAAATCATTGTGGACGGAAACAACATTACTGACCTTACTCATGACCGCCCAGGAATCCTGATGAAATATGAATACAATATTGAAAGTCCATTCATAGAGGCGGAACTTGAAACCTATGAAATTCATGATTATATTGAACGAAACAACATTGAATATTCCAAGTCTACAACTTGTCTTGCAACAAGAATACAGACAAATGAAAAGCTTACAATTGAAAAGATAAACAGGCTTGACTATTGTGAGGATTACATTAAAACAATTACCGGAAGCGACATAGTAAAGCTAAGAGAAGCAAACAATGTAGCAACAATTGAAATTGACAATCTTGAAAACATTTTGGACAAGGGAAAAATCGATTTGATTGTTAAGGATTTAAAGGCTGCCCAATATGACAAGGTTCTCTTAAACATTGGTCTTGAAACTGGAATCGATTATCTTGTAAAAGATGAAAACATGGATATTGGTGAAGAAAACTACACATTTAGAAGAAGCCTGCCATTTGGAATAAATATTAATGCAAGTTCAAGGGAATTTGAGAAATTCATTGAAGAAAATAAGGAAGAAGCGATTATAAGTAATCTGGAAACCCTTGAGGAAATCGGATATCTCAAATTCATGATTTATGGTAAAAAGGCCAAAGTCTTTAGAGACGGAAAAATAGTTATTGAAAACAATAAAGACAAACTGGAAGCAAAAGAGGCTTTTGTTAAAATTTTACCATTGATTAGACGAATTGCTTAAAATAAATACCATTCTTTAAAGATAAAGATACTTAAAAAACAGACTTATTCTTTAAAGAATAATTAAAAAATAAAATTTAAACTTTTAAAATTATAATTTAAAGAATTAGATTTAATCTAATTCTTCTTTTTTTAAATATTATAAAAATAAACAAAGAAAAAACTTACTGATTCTTATTTAATTCCTGCTGTTTTTTAACAAATTCCTTGAAAGAGAGTTTTTCCTCGGTTGGAATATTCTTTTCAATTAAACTCATCACACTTGGAGAGTCATTTAAAATTAAATTGTCTTCTTTTTCCTTTTCAATATCCTTGACTTCACCCTTGTCAATCAAAGCTCCTTTTGCATATTCTTCCTTAGAAGAAAGTCCCTTTAATGCAAGAATCTTACCATCCAATCTTAATGAAAGCTCATCTGCCTTAACTTCCAAAAGATGAATTTCAAATCTGCTTGCATTTTTTAACTCATCATCAGTAATTAGATTATATTTAAGATAAAGATTTTTATGTGGAATGACCTCATTTATTGTTCTTTTAACAACAGTTTCAAAAAGATCAACGAGATTTTCAATAACCGGAAGATCATTGTCCCAATAATAGGCCAACATGACATTTAATTGAATCTCATGTTCAGAGTAATCATCTCCAAGCCTTGCTCTTATTCCAATACTTGAATCGGTATCCTTAATAACTAAAATAGGTTCTGAAGACATATTTACACACAATAAAATTATAAAAATAAATTTAAAATTTAAAATATTTAAAAATAATTAAAAATTAAAAATTAAAAATTTAAAATAAATTAAAATGAATATTAACTTATTTATCTAAACTACTATAAATAGATTAAAATTGAAAAAATAGAAAAAAGAAATAAACTAGAATAAAAAAAGATTAAATCCCTAAAAAAATGGAATGAAATAAAAAAAGAAAATGAAAAGAGAAAATTCAAAAATAGAAATATTAATAAAAAAAGAAAGGAATTAAAGCTTAAAGTAAAGCTTTAATCAAATCACTTGCTCTGACCAAACCTACAAGTTCCCCTTCAATACCAATAACTGGCAATTGTTCAACGTCAAGAGATTTCATCTTTTCAGCGCAAACGGAAACTTTAGTTTTAGTATTTGCAGTTACAACATCAGTAGAAGCAACATCTTTAAATACTTTGTCAGTGAACTTGAGATGGTTTTTCTCAATATATAAAACAGAAGTACTGTCCCAAGACCATTTATCTCCTTCAGTACCTACAGAAGAACTGTGTTCAGTACGTTCGGAAATGATTTCACTTTCAGCAATAAAATCTGTTTCAGTCAAGATTCCAGTCATTTTATTGTTTGAGTTTAAACCAATTACTGATTTTAATCCAAAGAATTTCATTACTTCAAATGCAACATTCAAAGGAGTTTCATCCCAAGTTGATGGAATGGATTTAATCATGTAATTTTCAACAGGATCCTTAATGTCCATTTCTGCAATAGCTTGTGCAACCATATCAAAACTAGTTACAATACCTATCAATTCACCATCATCGTTTATAACAGGAACTCTTCTAATTACATTTTCCACCATTTTTTCTGCAACTGAAGATAAATCATCATCCATTTTAGCAGTAATCAAATTCCTAGTCATCAACATAGCAATTTGTTCTTCATCAGGATTAGTAATCATATCTGAACGGGTTAAGATACCCACTAACTTTCCAGTGTCTTTTTTAATTACTGGAACTACGGAAACATCTTCTTTTTTCATTTTACTTAATGCCTCATCACGACTTCCAGGCACAGTAACATGAATTACATCAGTAGATGCTACATCTTTTACTTTCATAATAACACCTCTAAGGTCAAAATTGACTTTATTTTTTTATTAACAATTTTCTATTAGAAATTTAAATTTAAATGAGATTTTCTCTAATATTAACAAATTAAAATTAATTTTCTAAATAAAATTTAACAAGATAAATAATTTACTAATAAAAATTAATTATCTAAAAATCTTAAACAAGACAAATAATATTATTGAATAAAAATTAATAGTTTTTTAATTTCAAACAAAAGTTTGAATATTAATATCACTAATCATTTATTAATTTATCAATTATTATTTAAATAATTTAGTATTTTTTTAAAAAAAAATTAAAAAATTTACAATTTTACAAAATTTTAATTAGAAAAAAATAAATGAAATAAAATAAATTATTAAAAAATAAAACAAAAGACAATTAAAAGAAGATAAAATTAAACAAAAACAAAATAAAAATAGAAATCTAAATTGACAAAAATTATTTTTTAAAAAAAATAAGAAAATAGAATAAAATAATAATAATAATTTAATTTAAAAAAGAATAAAAAAGAATAAAAAAGAATAAAAAAGAATAAAAAAGAATAAAAAATAATTATTTTAATCCTAAACAATTGTCAAAGTTTTCTTGAGCAAATTGATAGAAATTAGCCAATTCCTTTCCATTAACAAAGATATGATTTACTGTCAATGCAACAGTCATCTCATAATCCTCATTTACTTTCCCCCAAGTCAAAAGAGGTTGAATCTGATTTTTAGTAGAGATTGCAGTGGTAATTGAATCAAAATCAATCCAAGGAATACATGAAAAGTTAGCAATATTTGTTTGATCTCTTTTAAGCATATCCAATGTAAAAGCTTCAGCATTTCCTTCAAGAATATCCTTTTCAAGTTTTTGAACATAATCATGCCAGTCAATGAGCTTTTCAAAGGAATCAGGAGTTTTAACCCTCATTTCCTTAAAGATCTTATTTTTTTCATCCATAATTGGACATACCCCCTCCAAATAATCATATTCAATGACCCTTCCATCGATTATTCTTCTTTTAAGTTCCGGAACCTTATTTAGTGCATCCATCAATGCAGCAAGTGAGAGAGTGAAAAAGGACAAATCATTTTCCTTTGAATAAAACCACATATTTTTTACATTTAATTTTGCAGAGACAGAATATCTTGCTGACATAAATCCTATAAAGGGATTATTCTCTAAATCAAAATCTAATTCTTTCATGTTAAAACCAAAAAAATTATTAAATTAAAATTAATGAAAAGTAATCAAATATTAATTAAAATAGTAAATTTAATGAATAAAATTTGAATAAATAAAATATTAACTTCATAGTATAAATACTTAAATAAATCAACTGAAAAAGAATAAAAAAAATGAAAAATAAAAAATAAGAAATAAAAAATAAGGAAAATAGAAAAATAAGAAAATAAATTAATAAAAAATAAAAAATAAGAAAATAAAATAAATAAAAAATAAATTAATAAAAAATAAATTATAAAAAATAAAAAATAAGAAAAATAGAAAAAATTAGAAAAATAGAAAAAATTAGAAAAATAAGAACTAATGAATTACCAAAACATTACATTTAGCAGATTTTACTACCTTTTCAGCTACACTACCCATTAAGAACTTATCAAGTCCTGTTTTACCAGAACTTCCAATAACAACAAGATCGATGTCCTCTTCTTCAACGGTTTCAAGTATAACACGGGCAGGATTTCCTTCAGCCACTTTTGTAGTAATCTGTACATCCAATCCTTCTTCATCCCTAAGTCTTTCCACTTTTTTTAGATTTAATTCAGTTTCTTCCTTAAGTAAATTATTTACTTCCCTTATAGTGTCATCTGCAGGAAGTCCAATGGAAAATGAATTTTCTATAACACTTAAGGCTACAATTTCTGCATTATTATTGGCAGCAATATATAATGCATGTTTTTCAGATTTATCTGAATATTTAGAACCATCTGTTGGCAATAATATTTTCTTATACAATTGTTCAACCATATAATCACCTGAAAAATATCAAAAATTAAAAAAAGAATTTAGTTAACTGACTTAATTAGTTAACTAAGTTCAATTATATATTTATTAAAAAAGAATTATAAAGTTTATGTTGGAATAATAACGAACAAATGAAGGTTTTTTAATAAATTCCTATTAGAAAGCAATTCAGAGAATATTTTAAAAATAAATAAAATTAACCTTTCCATTAATTTTTAAAAAAAAAATTCAAAAAATTAAAATTAATAATTTCATTTAATTTTAAATAAAAATTCAAAAATTAAAATAAAATTAAATAATCTTAATTATGTCACTTTCTTCTGTTCTATTAATCAAACTTAAATAAGGATTTTCAGACTTTTTACGAGCTATAAACAACTCTGCCTTTTGACCAACTTCAATATATGACTTGTTTACCTTTGGAAGTTTGGAAATTGACTCAACAGGATTGGTAGTTGCAAATTTTAAAACCTCCCTTGAATCAATATGAGTCTTATACAATCCCTTCATCATCTTTAATGTAAATTCTATTTCCCTAAACAAGTTTGGAGAATTAATCATAATATTGTCAGAACCTATCAATGGCTTAATTCCTTTATTCAGGATTTCCAATAGAGGAACAATTCCAACTGCCAAATCCCCATTTGAACGTGGGCAAATACAAAGGGAAGCATTTGATTCGGCAAGCAAGTCTATATCATTCTTTTTAGGATTGGTCATATGAACTATTTGATTGAAATTAGCCTCAAATGCCCTTTGAGGTTCAGTTTTATTGATTTTTTCCAATGAATCCAATTGGTTTTTCTCACTTTCAGCAACATGAATTGAAGAAATCTTAGAAGCCTTAGCACATTTTTCACAGATTATCTCTGCAACAGTGGTGTCAATTTCCCCAAAACCACTTAATCCAATTCCATCAGCTTCCTTTAAAAGTTTTCTTAATGCCATTTTAACCATATGGAAATTAGCATCCTCTCCATAAAAGGAACTGTCACGGGCTAAAATGATTGGAGTGATTGGAATATCCTTACAAGCTTTCTTTAAAAGCTTGACACCTTCCAATCCACCTTCACGATAATCGATAAAATGACTTATTCCATGATTATACATATCCCACATTGATGCTCGCATAGCTTCAATAAGTTCATCATCATCTGCAGATTCAAGTGCAATATGCTTGATTCCATTTGGAGGCTTTACCATTTCATCAAGACTTAATCCTTCACCTTGATCCTTGATAATGCTGTCTCCAATATGGGTGTGAGCATTTACAAGACGAGGGGAGACAATGCAATTTTGAGCGTCTATAATCTCTCCTTCATGAGAATCCTTGGAGATTTCCAAAATGAGCCCATCATCATCAATTACTATGTTTTCCTTTACAGGTTCAAGTTCTAAACCTTTTAAAACCAATCCATTAATTATAGTCTTCATCAATATTAAATTTAAAATAAGTTTTATTTATTTTTATTTAAAATAGCTGAAAATAATTTTTATTAAAATGTGATAATGTGAAAATAAAAAAAAGTGCAAAAATGAATTTATGAAAAAGAGAAAAAGTGAAAAAAATTATTCATCATTTTAATTAAATAATTGTCCAATTAAAATACAAGTAATGAATAAAAGATTAATAAATTTTAATCATAAAATCAATATTTTTAATAGAAAGTATAAAAAATAAAATTTTATAATTGCTCTTATAGATAAAGGAGATAAATTTTATTAAAATATAAAAAATAAGTAAAAAAATTAAATCAAAAAATCATAAAATCCTAAATCCAAATTTAAGAAAACACAAGTAATAAAATTTAATATCAATGTAAAACAAAGTTATATTAATCTATATGTATGAAAATTTAATATTTTTTTACATCAGTTAAATCGCTGAATGGAGGTGTTAAGATAGTATCTACTAATATAAGATATTTTTACAGAAACATTGTAAAATCTGGAGATAAATATCGTATAAAACATAAAAATAAAGACTATGGAGAATTTAGTAAATTATCTGATGCCCTCTATGAAAGGGATTGCCTGATTTATTGTAAATTTGATTATGATCTCCTTGTAGAATGTGACCTTCCAAACAAATATGAAAATATGGAATTGCCACCATTTCCAGAAAGCCGCCCAAGAGGACAAATCAAGGGAATTAAATTCAATAAAAAGGAAAGGGAAGGAGAAATTATTTTTAACCACAAGGAACGCAAATTCTGTGTTGTAAGGGGAGACGAACACTTTGGACAATACACCACCATGGTTGAAGCATATTATGTTAAAAAAACCTTAATGGAAAATAATTGGGACAGAAACTGTTTAATTAAAGACAAAAGAATTAGAGAGGAAATATTTGTCAATAAGAAGATTAAGGCTACAGAGCCTAAATTACATATTGAATATTGTCCTAATTGCGGAAACAAGATTAAAGAAAAAGACACAGTATGTAAGATTTGTGGAATAAAATTACATGAAAACAGGAAAAGAGATAAAAAATGATTAAATTCTAAAAATAATATTAAAAGAATAATGAGAAAAAAATAAAAAATAAAATTAAATAAAATAAAATAAAAAAAAGATTCAATTCCTAAAAAAAGAAAAAAGGAATAAAATAAAATAAAAAAAGATTTAATTATTCTTTAGTATTATTAAAAAAGATATAATTCAAGTTATCTAACTTATAAAGACATTTATCTTCTTGGGAATCCATAACCAAATCTATTTTCTCTTCCAAACTTAAATTTTCTTTAGCTGAAATATAAGATAAATCCTCCATAAATACGGATTCTATCTGATTCGGAGTTAAAAAACTGGAATAATCAATTATTGAATCTAAATTATTACAATAATTCAACTGTTCTTTAATAATAGGCACTAATTCAATAGCTATTTCTTCAGTAATTAATGGATTATTGTATCTGTTAAAAATATATTCTGCAGACTTTTCCAAATCCATACCAAATTCTTTTTTATCCATAAAAATCACCTCAAAAATGAAATGGAATTTTTCAAAAGAAATTAATTAAATAAAACAATTAATTAATAAAGAAAACCAATTTTATTAAAAATTAACTAAAAAAAACAATTAATTAATAAAGAAAACCAATTTTTTTAAATTAACTAAATAAAACAATTAATTAATAAAAAACATTCCAAAATTAACTAAATAAAAAAATAAAATTAAAAAATAGATTATAATGAGCCTTTAACTGCATTATATCCATTTTCAATAGCTTTTAAATTCATTTCATGGAATTTAGGAGCTAAATTGTGTTTCATTGCAGTAATCACAGATTCCTTGGAAAGTGGGAAAGAATCATTAGCAACTGCAGCACCTAATAAAACCATGTTCAAAGATAAAATACTTCCGGCATCCAAAGCCAAACCATTTGCCTCAATCGGATAAACTGAATCGAAATTCTCCTTAAGAGATGGAATGATTTCCCTTTCAATGTCCGGATAAGTCTCTCCAGTTTGGGTAAGGGTTGAAGGTACAATCGGAAAAGTATTAAAAATCAAGGTAGTGTCCTTATTTGCCTTATTCAAACCTCTTAATACTTCAATAGGTTCAAATGAAAGAATCAAATCTGCCTTATATTCCTCTACAATGGAAGATTTGAAATTACCTATCTTAAGTTCTGTAGATACAGAACCTCCCCTTTGACTCATTCCATGAATTTCACTCATGCATACATCATAACCTTCAAGCATTGCAGCTTCTCCAATGATTACAGATGTTTTAATAATTCCTTGACCGCCTACACCTGAAATATAAATGCTGTAGTTTTCCTTTTTTAAACCGGAATCAATATTTTCTAATTCTTGAGCCATCCAATCACCTTTTAACTCCAATAGCCTTATTCGGACAAATTTGTATACAGACAGTACATGACTTACAGAGAGCCTCATCAACTTTTACTTCACCATTAAGATAAGATATTGCAGGACATGCAAGCTTTTCAATACAGGTCAAACATTTTACACAATTATCCTTAATCACCATAGGAGCCTTTTTCTTTTGGCCCTTAATCAATGTACAAGGATATCTTGCAATAACAACTGCAACTCCATCATATTCAAGAGCTTCCTTATAGATATCAATGGTCTTTCTAATGTTGTGAGGATTTACAATCTTTAGGAATTTAACCCCAATAGCTTCTACAATATCTTCAATTGAAACTGCAGGAGCCTCATCACCCATTCCATCAACAGGAATTCCAGGGTTTGGTTGACCGCCAGTCATTGCAGTGATTCTATTATCCAAAATTGTCAATACAAACTTGTTTTTATTGTGAACCGCATTGACAAGAGGAGATAAACCGCTGTGGAAGAATGTAGAATCTCCAATAAAGCTCATAACATGCTGATTTGTTGCAACTGAAAATCCGCAGCCGTCACCAACTGATGAACCCATTGCAAGAAGATAATCTGCAGTTTCATATGGAGGGCTAATTCCCAAGGTATAACATCCAATATCAGATGCAAAAATCATATCCTCCTTTGCATAGCCCAATTCCTCATAAGCCCTTACACTTGCATAGAAAGCAGATCTGTGTGAACAGCCTGCACAAAGTGTTGGGGAACGGGTTGGAATATTTTCAACCAAGTTGCTTAATCCTTCAGATAATTCCATAGGAATGGTATTCTCAATTAAGCCCTTTTCCAATGATGCACTTAAATCTGAATCCCCATCAAGAGCTTCAGAATCCTCAAAGTCAGAAATTTCCAACTCAGAAACCACTTTATTGATGGAATTTTTAACAATATCCGGATTGTATTCATGAACCATTGGGAAAGTTCCATCTATTTTACCGTAAACAGGACAATCCAAATTATTTTCTCCCAATACAGCCAAAACGTCCTTTTCAAGAATTGGATCAACTTCCTCTACAATAAAGACCCCTTCCAAATTATTACAAAAGTCCTTAATTAAGTCCTTTGGACAAGGATAGGATAAGGCAATCTTTAAAATATCCATTCCCAAACTATTTTGGCTGACTACATCATAAGCATAATTAAATGCACCTCCAGAGGCAATTACACCATATTTGCCTTGAAGTGCACCTTCCTCAAAGGAATAGACCTCATTAAATTCTGATTCATTTGCGACCTCAAGAAGAGTTTCCATCTTATCTGCAAGTTTTACATGCATCTCTAATGAATTTGCAGGAACAGGTACAAAATCCCTTGGACTTTTAACAAAATATCCTTTTAACCAATGCCCATCTGATTCCCCTTCCTTTGTAGTGGATTTAGGATCATTAACATCTCCAAAACTTACAATTCCTCTCATGTGAGAAACACGGGTACTTGTTCTAAGAATAACTGGAATCTGGAACTGTTCAGACAAGTCATAAGCATAAACCATCATGTCCTTAATTTCCTGAGGGCTTGAAGGTTCAAGGATTGGAATTGAAGACAATCTTGAATAATGTCTTGTATCCTGCTCATTTTGAGAGGAAAACAATGAAGGATCATCTGCAACCAAAATAACCATACCGCCCTTAACTCCAGAGTATGCAGTGGTCATAAATGAATCGCTCGCAACATTCAAACCTACATGCTTCATAAATGTAAATGATCTAAGACCACTTGCAGCAGCAGTTGCAGCCACCTCCATAGCCACTTTTTCATTAGCAGAAAATTCAAAATACATTGAAGCATCCTTTGCAACTACGGACAAGATATTTCCTATTTCTGAAGAAGGAGTTCCAGGATATGTTGCTGCCACTGACACACCTGCCTCTATTGCTCCTCTAACAGCAGCTTCATTTCCAAGTAAAAAAAGTCTATCTCCCTTTTCACTAGTTACTAATTGATCATAAGCCATAAAAATTCACCTTACTGAGATTAAACAAATTTAAACAATTAAAATTAAGATTAAGATTCTTTAAGTCTTATAAGAAATTAATTAGCTTAAAAATTCATAATTCTTAAATTTTTAATAAAAACAAATTAGCTAAAAAGCTTAAAATTCTTAAATTTTTAATAAAAATAAAGTTATTTAATCTCCATCACATCATAAGTTATTAGATAAATATAATATTTGATTAAAAAATTAAAATAAATTAAAATTTTTTAATTAATTATCATAATTAATTATTAGTTTTTTTAAATATTTAATATATAGCATAAAATGATTAAATTTTAGAATGATATTAAATTTTTTAAAAAAAAAATGATATAAAAAATATGAAAATAAAATTATTTTAAAAAAAATGATTTAAAAAATATGAAAATAAAATTTATTTTGATAAAATTATTTAAAAATCAATGCAATTAAACAATAAAATAATAAAAAACTTAAAAAAATTCTTAAAATTCAATAAAATTCATTGAAAAAATACTAAAAACTATATAATAAAATATACAAAAATATAAATGATTTTAAAATTATAGATTTTACAAACTTAAATGATAAAATAAGAAAATTAAACTTAAAAAATCAAAAGTTTAAATTAAAAAAAAGATAAAAAAAACAAATTTAAACTTAAAAAATCAAAAGTTTAAATTAAAAAAAGATAAAAAAAACAAATTTAAACTTTAAAAATCAAAATTACAGATTTCAATAAAATAAAAGTGATAACATGATTACTGTTTATGTAAAAAGATTCGATAGAGAAAAGGATAAAGAACCTCATATTGAATCTTATGAAATTGAAGAAAGTCCAGGAATGAAAATACTTGATGCATTAGAGGAAATCAATAAAAAATACGATGCAGACATTAGTTTCAGAAGTTCATGTAAGGCTGGACAATGTGGTTCATGTGGGGTGAAAGTTAATGGAAACGGAGCTCTCGCTTGCAAATCTCAAATCAAGGACAATAGATTAATTGAACCATTAGATTTCCCAGTAATAAAGGATTTGGTAGTTGACAGAAGTTCAGCAGACGCTAAAATAAAGGAATTGCAGATGAACTTAAACTGCAATGAGGAAACTGCACACGAAAAACTAAATCCTGAAGATATCAAAGACACTAAAAAAGTTAGAAGTTGTATTGAATGTTATACCTGTTTATCAACTTGTCCTGTTGTAAAACACTTTAAGGAAGAGTTTTTAGGACCTTATTTCCTAAGATACATCTCCAAGTTCGATTTCGATCCAAGAGACGGATATGACAGAATCATAGAGGCAATCGATAGCGGAATGTATGACTGTACAAGTTGTGGTAAATGCGGTTCAATCTGTCCTAAAAACATTAACAGTTTTGGAGATGCTATAGAAAAACTTAGAGCTATGGCATACAGTAGAGATTTAGGACCTCTTGATGCTCATAAAGTCTTTAAAGACAATATCACAAAAAGCGGACGTTCTGTAAGCAAACCTGAAGAACCATTTATTGAAGGCATCCATAAAAAATGGGAAAGTGAAGGAAAAGACAATAGCAAAGAGAAAGTTGCATTATTCACAGGATGTATGGTTGATTACAGAGCCCAAAATGTTGGAAATGCCTTAATGGATGTTCTGGAAGCAAACAATATTGAAATTGACATTCCGGAAGGCCAGGTATGTTGCGGTTCCCCTCTTTTAAGAACTGGACAAACAGATGTTGTTCAGGACCTTGTTGATAGAAACAAGGAAGTCTTTAAGGATTATGACACTGTAATTACAATCTGTGCCGGTTGCGGAGCTACACTTAAAAATGATCACCCTAAATTCGGCTCCAAACTTAATGTACAGGATATCAGTGAGTTTTTAGTAGACAAGCTTGATGCATCAAGCATGAAGGAGCTTGATACCAAGGTAACCTGGCATGACCCTTGCCACTTGTCAAGAGGCCAAGGAATCAAAGACCAGCCTAGAGAGATTATTGGCATGATTCCAGGTGTGGAATTTGAAGAGCTTGCACTTCCTTGCCAATGCTGTGGTGCAGGTGGAGGCATAAAGTCTGGAAAACCTGAAATTGCACTTGAACTTGCTAAAGACAAGGCAGGCATGATTAAGGACACTGGAGCAGAGTATGTTACTACAATTTGCCCATTCTGTCAAATCAACCTCCAGGACGGTTTAAATGCAATCGGTTTAGAGGACGTTAAAACCTTAAATCTTATTCAATTATTAAAAATGGCTTATGACGAATAATTCAAAAAAAGGGATTTAAAAAAATAAATAAAAATAAAATCAAAAAAGGATTAAAAAAAAAATAAAATAAAAATAAAATCCCCAAAAAGGATTAAAAAAAATAAATAAATAAAAATAAAATCCCAAAAAGGATTAAAAAAAAATAAAAATTTTAAGCCATTTAATCTTTTAAAAAATTAAAACTAATTTTAGATATAAAACCAATAAAGAGTTAAATCATGAAACAAAAATATAAAAATAGTACCAGAGGTACAATAAAGGAAATAGTCGAGTCCGAAGAGGATATTAGACTTAAAGAAAACATCTATGTAGTTTTTGTAGAATGTGAAACTCCTGGAAATATTGGTTTTTTAGCAAGAACCATGGGAAACTTTGGACTTAAAAAGCTGGTTTTAATAAATCCTCCAGAACTTAAGGATGAGGCATTTTATCAGGCCATGCATGCAAGGGAAACTGTTGAAAATGCCTTAGTCTATGAAAGTGTTGAGGAATTTGCCAAAGACAAATCCATTGATTTTATAGTAGGTTCCACAGGAATGCCTGGAGGAAGCTATAACCTTTCAAGAATTCCAATCAAACCGGAAGAACTTGGAAAATCAATGAATTATAATGAAAAAATAGCTATTCTATTTGGAAGAGAGGGAGACGGACTTTCAAACGAAGAAATTGAAATGTGCGACATTATTGTAAGCATTCCAACAGATCCATCCTATCCAATCATGAACATTTCACATGCCGCAGCGATAATTCTGTATGAAATCTTTAAAAACAGAAACGAATATCCTGTTGAAGGATTATCTGAAAGCACTGCACTTGAAAAGGAATATTTGCTAAAGGATATGGAACAATTGATTGAACACCTTCCAATCCCAGAGCATAAAAAGAAAAATGGCTTGAAAACCTTTAAAAATATAATTAATAGGGCTTTCATCACTGGAAGAGAAGCCCATACATTTAAGGGAATTCTAAGACGTTTAAATCTAAAATTAGATGAAAAAGAATAAAAAAATAAAAACAATTAAAAAACAATTAAAAACTATCCATTAATCAAGCCATAAAAAAATAAAATTCATACTTATCAATTGATTTAAAAAATAAAGGACGTTAAAGAATGAGAAAAGGATATTACGAAGATATAACTACTTTCCTTGTAAAGTACACATTTCACACAAGATTTTTCCTTGCAAGCTTAAGTAGAAAGTCAAAAATAGCTAAAACAATTATTGACAAAGTCCTTTTCGATGAAGATGAAATATATGTCCTTCCAAACAAGAAATCAATAAACAAAAATAAGAAAAAAACCAAAATAGAAACAAACATCGAAGTCAATGCAAGTTTCCAAAAGGACGAATCTGAATTCATACCTAGCGAAATCCTTAAATCAGTCATCAGAGAATCAAAGAATATTGTAATCATGAACCAATGCCTTTGTAGAACTTCAGCCAACTGTGAGGATTATCCTCAAGACTTGGGATGCATATTCATTGGCCCTGCTTCAAGAAAGATTGCATCAAAATATGGTAAAAGAGCAACAGTCGAAGAGGCTTTGGAACATGTTGATTGGGCTGAAAGTGAAGGTTTAAGCCATGTTATAGGCAGAAATAAAATTGACACCATCTGGATGAATGTAGGACCTAAGGAAGACCTTTTAACCATTTGCCACTGCTGTCCATGCTGCTGTTTATGGAAAGTGATTCCTGACCTTGATGAAGACATTAGTTCTAGAATTCATAGACTTGAAGACGTTCAAGTTAATACAATCGAGGAAAACTGTAAAAACTGTATGAAATGTTTAGGAGAGGACATCTGTTTTGCAGATGCAATCAGCTTAAAAGATGACAAGATTACAATCGATCAAAACAAATGTGTTGGTTGCGGACATTGTGTTAAAAACTGTAAATTTGATGCTATTGAATTGAATTACAGTCAAAAATCTATTGATTCAGTTTTAAATAGAATCGGAGAATTAGTTAAATATAAAAATTAATTCAATTACTTATTTTTTAAAATAAACTTTTCAAAAGAAAAGATTTTTTATATAATTCTTTTAGACGAAAATATTTCTAAAATAAACTTTTTTAAGAAAAATATTTTTTTAAAAAAATTATTAGTTTTAATATATTCAAACTAATTTAAAAATAAGAAAATTTTCTAAAACTAATAAAATAGCTAAAAACTAAAGGATAAACTCTGAAACTAATAAAATAACTAAAAATAAAGAATTAACTCTGAAACTAATAAAATAATCTGCAATAAAAAAAAGCTTTAAAAAATATAAAAAAATAAAAAAGAGAAAAATAAAAAATAAAAAAATTAAAAATTAAGAAATTAGTTGTGGACCGCCCATTTTACCTGCCTTTAACAATTTACAAGCAGAAGCAACAGTACCGGTCTGAATATAACTAATATTATTGGAAGCCATATACTTAGCAGGATTTGCTAAAGCATGACCATAATCAGCGTCCCAAGCTCTGCCAACCTTACTGTAAATACTGGAAGCAGCACCATAAGGTTTGGTAAACCATAATCCCAATACATGAGCTCCTTTATAATTGGAAACAAATGAGTAACCGTTTAAAGATCCAATCTCGCCAGACCATTCCTCAATACAACCAACATCAACTCCACCGAAAACTGCAAGCAATACTGAATTATTTCCAGTACAGCCATACCTATATGCGACATTATGAATATCCGGGCCTATACCTATGATAATCGCATTATAGCCCATTGACTTAAGAGTGCTTGCCAAACTTTTAAGCATTTTCAAGTCAGATTTTTTACCTGCAATATTGTCCGTGGTTAAATAGAATGTCAATTTGCTAGAATTTGAAACCTTTGTAAACTCTGAATTGGTAAATAGGGAATAATTCGGCAATTTCTTATTGTCGCCATAAAAACTTAAAATTCTTGAAAATTCAGCAGTATAAACCTTATATGGAACCTTATAAATTGAATATGAAATATAGGAATAGGTCTTATGTTTTATGGAAGATCCCACAGCCTTATTTACAATTTTAAGATAATTTTCCTTATATACAGTATCATAAATCTCTCCAGAAGAACTGCTTGGAGCAGAAACAGCAATCAATGTTATGTTATTATAGTTTTTATTTGCAACATGCTTAATTGCCACAGCCATCAAATAGGAAAGCTGTGCAGTGTTATATGAAACGTTTTTATATACTATATTACTTGGCAATGACTTGTTTGCGCTAAGATAATTCTTAAATAATTTTGACATCTTAACTACATCATTGAATGCCACCTTAAATGGTTTTACAACACATTTAGTTGTATTGGAACTGGCAGAGTAATATTTTGTTGCTGCAAACTTAAGACTAAGATTATATGTTTTAGGCCCATTAAACTTGAATACAGCAATTCCGCTTGAATTAGTCTTTACACTGTAAGTCTTGTTTGCTGAAGGAATACTGACAGATACTGTCTTGTTTTTAAGCAAGTTTCCTTGCTTATCCTTTAATGTAATTAAAACACTACCATATTTTGTTGAATTGATGGTAATTTTAGAAGCTGAAACCAAGGTAGGCATTTTGGAAATCTTTACCTTCACACTTGTGGAATTTGCATAGAAATTACTTGTTGCCTTGAATTTCACAATGCAGGAGTATGTTCCCACCTTTTTTGCAAACTTCAATTTAGCCACACCACTTGCATTGGTGATAATCTTATAGGTTTTCTTTGAATAGGTCACATAAATAGCCTTATTTTTTAAGGCAGTGCCATAAATGTTTTTTAGATTAACTTTAAGATAAGTGTTTTTGGTCATATATGAGCTTACAGCAGGAGCAGACAATATTGTCTTCATTTTAGTAATAGTTATCTTGGAACTTTTCTTTGATGAAGAGTAATTTCCATCTCCCTTAAACTCTGCAGTGCATGTAAATGTCCCAACAGCATTTGGAATCTTTATTCTGGCAATTCCCTTGGAATTTGTACTTGCATTATATGTTTTTCCAGAAACTGTAAGAAGAACATCCTTATTTGAAAGCAAAGCTCCATTTGAATCCATTAAACTAACGTTTACATAACTTGCAACTGTTAAATAAGATCTGACCTTCGGCACATAAAGTTTTGTGGACGCTTTAGTAATCTTTACATCCACAGAGGCATTTGAAGGATTATAATTTTCATCCCCCGCAAAGTCAATTAAAAGATTATAGTTAGCGACAGCCAAAGGATTGGAAATATTAAAAATAGCCAAACCCCCATCATCCGTGCTTAAATTATAGACTTGGCCATTTAAAGTTAAGGACAAGATTTTACCAGACAATGGCAAACCATCACTATCTTTTAAATTAATATTGGCTTGAGCATCAGTGCCATAAACAAAACTTATTTCTTGAGAACTGATTGAAGTGTCTTTTTTAGAAGGCAAAACTGAAGAATTATCTGTTAAGTTTGAAGAGCCTTCAGAATTATCAGCGGAAGAACCATCCAAACCAGAAGAACCCCCTGAAACAGAACCATCATCAGAATCATCCACACCAGAAGAACCCCCTGAAACAGAATCCTCAAGAACTAAATCATTATTATTTTGATTAATTGTAAAATCATCTACATCACTTGCTGAAACAGAAGCAATAAGCATGAAAAACAATGCTCCAACTGTTAGAAGCAACATAAAATCTTTATTCGAAATTTTTACACCTCACTAAATTAAAAAAAAATAATTTTATAAAACTAATTAAGAAATTATAAATTAAGAAATTATAATTTAAATAATTAAACTCTTTAAAATTATTTAAAAATATTAAAAAATATTTAAAATTATTTAAATTTTTTAAAATTTTTTAAAATTATTTAAAATTATTTAAAAATTTATTTTTTAAAAAAATTGTTTATTAAAAAAAATTCCTAATTTTAGGGCTTATTTTAAGCAGAACTAAAATCTGAGTTTTTATTTTATGATAAAATTTAAGATTTAATAATATATAAATCTTTTCACTGAAAAAATAAAAATTAAACTGTTTTGCAAGCTTAAAAAACCATAGAAAAATTTAAAAATTCTTAAAAAATAATAAAATTGATTTAAAATAAATAAAATAAAAAATAACTGATAAATAATAATCTAATTTAAAAATAAATTAATTTAAACTAATAAAAAAATCAATGCCCAAATAAGACTTTATTAGATAAAATAAGAGCAAAATAAAACTATTTATTAAAAATATAAATAATTTAAAAGTAATTAAATTAAATATAAATTAAAATGAGTTATTTTTATAAAAATAGTGCTAAAATGACCTTTTTAAAGTCCGAATAAAAAAATCAAATTTTAATAAATTAAAAAATAATTATAAAGATTTAAAACAAAATTATTTAACCAATAATGAAAGAGTTAAATAAAAAAATAATAATAAATCATACTTTAAATCAAAAAATAAGTAATTTAATGAAAAATAAAAAACAGAACGAAAATTGATAAAAAATTTTCAAAATTGACTTAAAAAATAAATAAAAAAATAAATAAGTCTAAAAAATCAAGCCACCCTTCAAAAAATCAACCCCCTTATCAATTTATAAAAAAACTATAATAATTATTAAAAAGAAATAATATAATGTTAAATTGTTTTATAAGAATTTCATAAATTATTATAAGCAATGATTTATAAAAAATAAACATTTTAAATAAAATTTTATTCCAATGAAAATTTGAGGAATTAAAATGGCTATTTTAAGTGATAGAGACATTAAAAAATATTTAGAGGATAAAAGAATTGTTATAGATCCTTTGGAAGATGAAAGACAAATTCAACCTTCTTCTGTTGATATGAGATTAGGGGATGAATTTAAAGTCTTTAAAGTCATTAGAAAACCATATATTGATCCTAAAGACCCAGAAGACCTTGCATCCTATATGGAATCAACAGTAGTTCCTGAAGGAGATGCATTCATCATCCATCCAAACGAATTTGCACTTGCTATAACCCATGAATATGTTAAATTACCTGATGATATTGTAGCAAGAGTTGAAGGTCGTTCCTCAATGGGAAGACTTGGAGTTACAATGCACGTAACTGCAGGTTATATTGACCCAGGATTTGAAGGAAGGATTACTCTTGAAATCTCAAACATAGGAACAATGCCTGTTGCATTATACCCAGGGCAAAGAGTATGTCAAATTGTTTTTGAAACAATGACCTCCCCATCTGAATTACCTTATGGTCACCCAGATAGAAACAGCAAATATATGGAGCAGACAAGACCTGAAAGCAGTAGAATCAAGTTTGATTACGAATTAAAAAAATAAAAATCAAGTGATTAAAAAAATCAAAATTAGTAAAAAACCAATATTGATTAAAAAAAATCAAAATTGATAAAAAACCAATATTGATTAAAAAAAATCAAAATTGATTTTAATTAAAAATCAGATTAAATATTTTTTAAAATAGCTATTTGCCCAAAAAATTATAATTATGGAGAATTATTCATGAATCATGAAAAAATGACAAATATAGCACGTAAAAGAGGTTTTTTATGGCCTTCTTTTGAAATTTACTCAGGAGTTTCCGGATTTACCGATTATGGACCTCTTGGAGCAAGTTTAAAAAACAATATTATGCAAAAGTGGAGAAAACAATACATTGCAGGAGAAGGTTTCCATGAAATAGAAGGACCTACTGTAATGCCAAAAGAAGTTTTAAAGGCTTCAGGTCACGTTGACAACTTTACAGACCCTATGACAAAATGTGAATCCTGTGGAGAGGTTTATAGGGCAGACCACATCATTGAAGAAGCAATCGGTGAAGATGTGGAAAGTTTGGAAAACGAGGAAATGGATGAGATTGTAGCAAAAAACAATATCAAATGTCCAAGCTGCGATGGAGACTTGGCAAAAATCTGGAATTACAATCTAATGTTTAAAACGGAAATTGGTGCAAAAGGAGACAAAGTAGGTTATATGAGACCTGAAACTGCACAAGGAATTTTCATTTTATTCAAACGTTTATCAAGATTCTTTAAAAACAAATTGCCATTTGGTGCAGTCCAACTTGGAAAAGCATACAGAAACGAGATTTCCCCAAGGCAAGGAGTTATCCGTCTTAGAGAGTTTACACAAGCTGAAGCTGAAATCTTCTTGGACCCAAAAGACAAGACACATCCTAAATTCAAGCAAATAGCTGATGAAAAATTATACCTTTCATCCCAGGATGTCCAAATAAACAATAAGGAAACCTTGGAGATTACAGCTCAAGAAGCATTGGATCAAGGAGTTGTTTCATCTGAAACATTGATTTATCAATTATACCTTGCTAGAAAATTCTTGAAGGAATTAGGAATTCCTGACGAGGTCTTAAGATTCAGACAACACTTACCTGGAGAAATGGCACACTATGCTCTTGACTGTTGGGACGTTGAATGTTTAACCGACCAATATGGTTGGGTGGAAATCATTGGTATTGCAGATAGAGGAGATTACGACTTAAAGGCCCACACCCAATTCAGTAATGATGAATTAAGCATTTACCAAGAGTTTGACGAAGCAAAAACCATTTCCAAACTTGTTGTAAAACCTAACTTAAAATTATTCGGACCTGCATTCAAGGGAGACTCCCCTAAAATCAAGACATATATTGAAAACTTAAGTGATGAAGAGGTAGTGGAACTTAAAGAAAAAATAGAAGCTGATGGAAAATTCACTTTGGAATTGGACAACAGCTTTGAAATTCTTGAGGAACACTTGATTTTTGAGGAAATTGAAGAGGAAGTAAAAGGAGAAAGAATCATACCTCATGTAATCGAACCATCATTCGGTATTGACAGAATTCTCTACTGCACATTACTCCATTCCTTTAAGACTGAAGAAGATGGAGTCAGCAAGGAATACTTTAAATTCGCAAATGAAATAGCTCCGATTCAAGTCAGCGTATTCCCATTAATGAATAAAGACGGACTTGATGAGATTGCAACTGAAATCACCCACAACTTACGTGAAGAAGGATTTACAGTTGATTTAGACACTTCAGGAACTATAGGAAAAAGATATGCTCGTGCTGATGAAGTAGGTGTTCCAATAGCTATTACTGTAGACTTTGATACAAAAGAAGATGATACTGTAACAATTAGAAACAGAGACACTGAAGAACAGGAAAGAGTAAAAATCGAAGACTTAAAAGAAATTATTGAAGAAAAACTTCAATAATTCCATTTTATTTTTTAAAAAAAAATAAAATCAAATACTATTTTTAAATCATAAAAATTTTAAAGAAAAATTTTAAAAAAAATAAAACTCGTTAATTAAATATTATTTTCTATTTTTTCATAAAACACCCCCTAAATAATAAATAAACTATTTTTAAAATCATAAACCCAATTACAAAATTATCTGGTTTGAATTTTTATAATAAAAGTCAAATATCTCTCTTGCCCATAAAACCCCTGGTTCTGTATCATTATAAATTACAAGCCCATCATCAAATGAACCATCCTTTTTAAAAAGATTCATCATCATAAGTTCTGAACCATAAATGAGAAACAATTTCAAATCCCCAGAATACTTACGAAGACGGATCAAGTCATTGTCTGACAATTCAATAAGCTTTTTAAAATAACCTGTTTTTTTAATGGATTTTAATACATCATCATTTACTATTAAATCCAATGAATTACCCTTTCTCACATGATCCAAAATTATATCCATATGGCCTTGAGAAAAGATAGGCAGAAGTATCCCAATGTCCTTTGATGAATTAATGGATTTTTCGCATATATCAATATATTCAGACAAGTCAACCTGATTTACCTTATGAAACTTTGAATCGTTTAGCAAATAAGCATTATTTATAAATTCTGTTGGAAAAGAATTGATTTGATGAGTTTCCCAAAATTCACGATTTGTTTCAAAAAGATATAAGTTCTTTTGAAGCTTGTCCAAAGCAAAACCATATAATGCCCCCTTTGAAGTAGCACAATATTGCTTATAATTTTTTGTAATCAAATCCAAGGACTCCAATTCCTTTATGGCATGCAATATTGTAGCGGAAGGCTTGTTAAAACTTTCCCTCAATTCCTTTAATTCATCACAATTATCCAACAGGTGAATAAGCAATTCATTTCTCACAGTAGAAGCTAATATAAAACGCATATTATTAAAATCTCTACGTTTTACCTTAAATTTATCCTCAATCAACATTTTATCACACTAAAACCATCCAAACAGAATCTCTAAAAATCTAAAACCCCATTTGGAAAATAACCCTATAAAACAATAAACATATTGTAAACTCACAAAAATTTAATAAATAAAATTCCTTGCATCATCCTTATATGAATTAAACAACTTGTTAGCCCAATCAATAGCCTTTTCTTCACAAGATACAAGTAATCTATTCTGATCATAACTTCCATCAGTCTTAAACAAGCCAATGGAAACATTTTTATCCGAAATTGCCAAAGCCAATTTGATATGCTCATCGATTTCCAAAATTCTTAAAAGACCATTGTCAATGGCATCCTTTACAATAACTTCGCCAATACATTGAACAAAACGTCTGCTAATCACTCTTGGAAGAATAATTTCAATCTTGGCACGGGACAAAACTAGTCGTCTAATCAGTTTAGGATACTCTGGATGAAAATAAGGAAAAATAACCTTTAAAACACTTGAGCTGGTAAATATTTTCCTAAATTCCTCATGAGTCCTATAAATGTCGGAAGGAGAACTGCTGATAAGTTCTGAACCTTTCAATGAAGACAATTGCTGATGATAGGAATTTGAAATCGGATATATGTCATGATTTAACCAAAAATCAGAGAAATTGTTTATTGTATTCAGCTCATCCTGAAAATCCATCAGTGCAATAAGGTATATTCGACCTATATTAGTTAATCTAAACTTATTTTGCACCTTTTCAACAAGTCTTCTTTCACAAAGTTTATGAATGTTTGTAGAAAGTGAACTGTAAGTCAATAAAGAATCCTTATTAAAATCAATTAATCTATGTGGTTTTTTAGACAAATCAACCATTATTCTCAATCGGACATTTGAACCGTTTATAAATTTTAGTTCTTCTTTCATATGTTCATAAGTCATCTAATCCCTCAAAAAGATATTTTAAATAATTAATTAATGTGAATAATTTAAAAAAAAGCCTGAGCTTAATCCAAATTAAAATTATTTAAAAACTTAATGAAGCATACAAAAAATAAAATATTAAATTTGTTTTAAAAAAAAACAAGAGCAATTTTTTAAAAAGGACAATGATTGACTTTCAATCACATTTTTAAAAGTTTGAAGATTAAGAAATATCTAGTAAATCAAGAAAGGGATAATTAAACTTCAACCAATTATATAGAAAAGACTTAAAATCAAACCTAAAAACCAAACAAATAAGCCCAGAATTAAAAATCAAACCTAAAACTAAATAAATAAGCCCAGAATTAAAAATCAAACCTAAAACTAAATAAATAAGCCCAGAATT
>NZ_CALCYR010000284.1 GCF_937906425.1 uncultured Methanobrevibacter sp.
AATATGAGTTATATGTTTTATGGATGTAATTCATTAATATCTTTACCAGATATATCAAAATGGAACGTTAAAAATGTTAATAATATGAGTTATATGTTTTATGGATGTAATTCATTAATATCTTTACCAGATATATACAAATGGAACGTTGAAAATGTTAATAATATGAGTTATATGTTTTATGGATGTATTTCATTGGTTTCTTTTCTTAATATTCAATTATCTAATATTTCTAATACTTTTGATAGAAACAATATATTTTATGATTATTTTAACTTTTTGAACAATATTGAAAATCCTGTAAACAATTTTATTAAAATAGAAAAACAAAATACATTGTTGAATAAATATGCTTTAAAAGGTCAAAAAATTCTTATTGTTATGTTATGGTCAAAGATTTTAATTTCAAATGAAAACTACTTTATTCACAAAGATTATTTATGTAAAGCAAGCCCTGAAAGTGAGTTTTGTCTAAAAGATATAAGTGATTATTTAGGAATAATTATTGATATAGTTGAGAATTATAGAAATGCCATAGAAAAAATAACTACTAAAGATAAAAATGGAAAATGCCCTTATTATTCAGTTTGGGTAATTAATGGTCCTCCATATGAAGATTTGCCTGATGGAACAAAAGAAGGATTTTTATTCGGACAATTTTTGGAGGTATTAAAATTATTTTGGGAAAAAGGAGGTGCTTTAATTTTTCTTGCAGGAGGATGGAAATGCCAATATCAAACAAATGAATTTTTGAAGATGCTGGATATCAATGGAAAAAAAGTCGAATTTTATCTAGTAGGAGATGATGATGAAAAAGGAACTATATGTCATCAAGGAGGGAAATTGTTAAATGGAGATGAAACAGGTCTTTTAAAGGATAAATCTCTATTTTCTAAAAAAAATGAAAAATGTTTAGGAATTGAAAGATTAAGTATAGGTCATAATTTAATTAATTTATTTGTGTGAGTGCTATGAATTTTAAAAAGTTTTTAAATCAAATAAATTTTAATCCTAAAGAGGATAGGTTTTATTTAAGCTTTTTAATATTATTCAGCACTTTACTGCTTATTTGCCTAATTGACTTTAATTTAAAACTTGGAATTTACTGTTCTGACGTTTTGGTTTATTTAACAAATGCATTGACTTTTGCTGGAGAGAGGGTAGCTAGTTCAAATACCTTGTATCTTTCTCCCGTAATCTGTTTTTTAACTTCAATCCTCTTCAGATTAGGTCTAAAGGGTGAAATAGCAATCTATATTGTAACAGGTTTATTTGCCATATTTGGGAATATTGGCCTTTATCTTCTTTTGAAAAATAAGTTTTCACCTCTTTTGTCACTTACAGGTTCTGTTCTTTTTTCAAGCTTTTCATTAAATCTTTTATGGTTGGCTAACGGTACATTGGACATTCCTGCAGTTGCATTGTCAATTTGGGTAATCCTATTTACAATTATTGCTGCGGATAAAAATGAGAAATTTTATCTTTTGGCTTTTCCATTATGGGTTATTGCATTCTTTACAAGATATACCGTTGCTCTAATATTGCCTTTAATGGTTTTATACTTCCTATTCAAGTTCAATTTCTTTTATTATTTGGATTTGATTCTTTCAGATTTTTCTTTGTTTAAAAAGGAATTTAAATCCCTTTTATCCACCAATAGGGCCAAATATTTTTTTAAGGGGATTAAGATATCCTTTGCAATTCTTGTATTGTTCTTAATTCTAATATCTCTGGCAGGATCTCCATTAAGCTTTTTAACTCAAGGTTCTGATGTGGTTTCAGGAGACAGAGGCAGTGTCATTGACAATGCATATACAACAGACACATGGTTTTATCTTCATGACTTTTTAAACTTCTTGTTTGCAAAGAAAGTCATTTTTGATGGAAATATTCCTAATTTAATAGGCGCAAATCCATTTGCCTATTTAATAATCTTTATTCTGGAATTTGGCTTGATATTGGCTTTGATTGCTTTATTTAGCAATAAATTTGATATTGCTGATGAAAATGATCTATTGGATTCTCATTTGGATTTTAATTCTAATTCCGATTCTTATAATATTTGTTTCAAGTCAAAATTAATTAATAATAAAACATTGGCAGCTTTAGCCATTATTTCATTGTTTTTATCTGTTTTAAGCTTTAAGATAAACGGCATAAGCAGTGTTTTCTTTTTATTGCTTTTCACTTTGGTCTTGGATTCCATATTGAAGGGGAATTTTGAGAGCTATTCAAAAGAGGGATATGGATTGATTTTACTTTTCATGGATTGGTTTTTAATTTATATGGTCTTTTTTACATTCTATGACATAAAGGTCAATCGTTATATTATTACATGCCTTCCAGCCTTTGTATTCTTTGTTGTTTTGGCCTTGAATTACATATATAAGTTTATTTTTCATGTATTGAATAATGATGCTTTAAGTCGAAAAATAGTATATCTTATTTCCATATTGATGATTTTGACATGTCTCTTTTCTGCATTTGGATTTACAGATTCTGTTGAGATGAATGAGGAGATAAACTCTCCTAAACTGATGGCGGATTATCTGATTGATTATGATGCCAATTATTCATTAAAGGAAGTTGCGAATTATAATGTTCGTTATTATAACTGGTTACTTAAAATGAACACCATTCCATTGGTTGATGAACGATTGTCCTATTTGGATTCAAGCAATATAACTTATTACATTTCAAATAATGAGGTTGAACTTGAAAACTATACAATGATTCATAGGGAAAATAATTTGTATTTGTATGAGCATATTTAGGAGATTTAAAAAGGAGTTAAATCATGAATATTTTACATATTGCACATTTCTTTTATCCTTGTCTCTCTGCAGGAGGTGTGGTTAATGCCAGTTATCAAATCGCTTCCAAACAGGCAGAGGAGAATTTTGTAAAGGTAGTCAGTTCAGATTCCTGTAAGGAAAGGATAAAATTTGAAAATTCCAATTATGATATTGATGTCAATGGAATCAAGGTTGATTATTATAAAAATCTTTCAAATAAGTTCAAGCTTGCAACAATGTTGGACACTCCTTTAAGGGCTCCATTCAGAATAAGGAAGGATATAAAAAACTTTGACATTGTCCATATTCATGAACATAGGCAGACTTTGGCTATCATTGTCACTTATTTTGCAAGAAAGAACAATATTCCCTATATTGTTCAGGCACATGGATCCGTTCTTCCCTTCTTTCAAAAGGAGGGGCTTAAAAATATTTTTGATAGATTCTTCGGCTTTAAAATTCTTCATAATGCATCAAAAGTCTTTGCCCTCAGTGAAACCGAAAGGCAGCAATACCTTAAGATGGGTGTTGATGAGGAAAGGATTGAAATTGTTCCATTGGGAATCAATACTGAGGAATATGATGATTTGCCTGATGAAGGTCTCTTTAGAAATAAGCATAATGTTTCTCCAGATGAAAAATTGATTCTCTTTTTAGGCAGAATTCATGAAATCAAGGGTTTAGGCTTATTAATTGATGCTTTTAATGATTTGATTAGGGAAAATGATTCTATTGGATTTAAATTAGCTATTGTAGGTCCTGATGATGGTTATTTGGATAGATTAAAGTCAAAGATTGATGAATATTCTCTTAAAGATGATGTGATAATTACAGGGCCTTTGTATAATCAGGAAAAGCAGGAAGCTTTGGTGGATTGTGACTTGTTTATAATGCCATCCAAATATGAGTCATTCACTACAAGTGGATTGGAGGCAATGGCATGTGGAAAACCACTGGTTTTAACTAAAAATAATCATATCTGGAATTGGGTAGACAATAATGTTGGTCTTGCTTGTGATGATGATAAGGAATCTTTAAGATTAGCTATTGAAAGAATAATTTTCAATGAAGGATTGTCTAAAGAATTTGGTGAGAATGGTAAAAGATTAATTAAAGAAAAGTACAATTGGGATAAGATAAATGATCAAATCTTAAAAATCTATGATGAGGTAATTTAGTTTTATTCTTTTCAAACTTTATCTTTGTGAATTTTTTCATTTTTTTATTTTCTTTTCATACTTTGTCTTTGTTATTTTTTAATTTTTTTTAATTTTTTTACAAATTTTTTCTATTTTTATTCTATTGATTTATTTTTTCAAATTGCCTTAATTTTATTATTGTTTTTTATTTTTTTCAATAATCATTATCTTTTTATTCTAATTATTTCTTAATATTTTTCTTTTTATTTTTTTAATTGATTTGTGTACTTTTTAAAAAATTATTATTATTTCATTATTTTTTATTATTTTTCATGATAAAAAATTTCTTTTCTATTTTTAATTATTTTATTTTTTCTATAAGTTTATTATATTAATTATTTTTTGATTTATTTTATCATATTTTTTTAAATTTTTCTTTTATAATCAATAAAATATCATTTTTTGATAAAAAATATCCATAACCTTTAAAAATGATAACTTACTTATATTATATTAGTATTGATTTAATAGGGTAATTTTTATAAATTTTTTCAAGATTTTTAGAAAATTTTCCAATATTTTAGAAATTTTTTTAATTTTTAGAAATTTTTTTAATTTTTATAAAAGTTTCCATTTTAAGTCAGTCTTTTTAAAAAAATTTTTTTAAGTTTCTGTTTTTATAATTGTGAGTAGGGAAAAAGCATGAAAGTTGTTGTATGTGAGAACTGCGGTGCAAAATATCAACTTGATGATGGGGATGATATTAATGCATTTGAATGTTCAAGTTGTACAGGGAGCTTAAAGGAACTGGAAAATTTTCCAAATGAAGGTTCTGCTTCCAATCAGAATTTTGAGGAAGTTTCGAATTCTGTTTTAGTATATTGTAAAAATTGTGGAATGAAATATCAAATTGAATCAGATGATGACATTAATGATTTTGAATGTACCAGTTGTGAAGGTCCTTTGGATTATGTATCTAATTTAAATGAGCAGGAAACAACTGCTTATGCCGATTCTACTGATTCCAGTTCTGATGATTTATTATATGCAAGCTACGACTCTCAAGACCCTACCTACTCCGATGACGATGAAATTATCCCTATTCATGCAGACCCTGATTACAATGAAGAAGAGTATGAGATTATCCCTATTCATGCAGAAAAAACTCTTGAAGAAAGAGCAAATCAAGAGGAATTTGTTCCAATCAATGAGGAAACTCTTAGTTATGGCACTGATGAATCTGAATTAGATGAGATTATCCCTATTCACGCAGATTCCAGTGTTGATGAGATTATCCCTATTCACGCAGATTCCAGTGTTGATGAGATTGTTCCTATTCATGCTGAGTCCGGTGTTGATGAGATTGTTCCTATTCATGCTGAAGAGGATTATGGAATCGTTCCAATTCATGAGGGTTCTAATGATGAATATGATGAAGATTACATGTCTGAAACTCAAATTCCAGATATTGATAGCTTGGAATCTTCTCCTATCTATTATGAGGAAGATCACTACTTTGCTGCTGACTATGATGATTCTGATGAGGAATACGAAATCATCCCTATCCATGCAGAAAAAAGATATCGTGAAACATCAAGAGACATATCTTCAGGATTTGCATTTAAGCCTGTAACAAACTATTCAAGCCAATATGATGAGTCCTATGGCATTGTTCCTGAAAATGATGATGAAAATGAAGAGATTTATGATGCCTTTGAAAATGGGCCGCTTGAAACTCATGCCCAAGTTTATGATGCCTTTGAAAATGAGCCGCTTGAAACTCATGCCAAAGCAGGTCATTTGGACAATGAGGGAAGACTTATAGTTTCCGAAGTTGAATATCCTGAAGAGGAACTTGAGATTGACGTTATTGAAACTGAAAGTCCAAAAAGAGCTAAAGCTGGTAGATTGGATAGTGAAGGCCGTCTGATTGTTGAGCAAACGGATGATGAAGAAGAGATTGAAGATGATCAAACCACATTGACCAATCTCGTTGAGGTTGTTGACATTCCAGATGATGAAAAGCCAAAATCTCCTATTTCACTTGCAAGACAGGCTTTATCTGAAGAGGATGAAAGATTATTCTCAAGAGCTCAAAATGAAATGGTCTTTGACAGCAAGGAAGAATATGAAGCATATAAGATAGCTCGTTTGAAATATTATAATGCATTATTGAATATCCTAAAAGAGGAATATATGCAATCCATTGATAAGGAACTTGCTGGCAAGTCTTCAATAAAAGGATTGTTCAAACGTGAGGATAAGAAAGAATCCAAAAAGGATTCAGATGATTCAAGCGCTCTTGTATCCAAGGAAACTGTTGAAATGATGAAATCACAGACTCCTAAATATGAGCCTAAAAAGACTTTTGCAGATATTTACATTCTTGCAGGATTGTTTATTTTAGTTGTAAGCGCTCTTTACTATTACTTTGTAAACAGGTGGATTTACATTCTGATTGCTGTAGCAATTGGTGTAATCATTCTTGTTTATGGTATGGTTAAAAAATACATGTTCAACAGTTATTTGGCACGTGGAAGAATTATTCGTGAAAGATTGCTTGCTCTTCCAAATGATTTCTATGTATTTTATGCAGTACAGCCACCTCAATCCAAGGACATTATAAATCACGTTGTTGTAGGCCCTACTGGTGTATTTACCATTTTATCCAAAAGATTTGATTCAAAGGAGTTTAAGAATAAGACCAAATCTGACAATGAAACCGGCAAGATGGTCAATGATTCTGCATCCATTCAAAATTATATGGACAAGAAGAACACTCTTGAACTTCAAACAGATTATGATGATAATCAATCCAGATTCCAATTTGGCAATGAGGAAATTCACTTTGTGGACAATAGTCAAATCAAGAGAAAGGCTTTGGAGTTAAATGAGGATTTAGCTATTTTCCTTGACAAGAAAGGATTTAGCGGAATCTATATTGAACCGTTGATTGGTTTTGTAAATGATGACTTGGCTATTTTAAATGTTATACTAACCAATGAGGATCTTTTCATTGATGAACTGTTCAATAAGATGATTAGAGGTCAAAGAAGATTGGATGAAATTACAATTGCAAGAATAGCAAAATTATTGTCCTATTACTCTGCTGACTGTTCAGTTTATTAAGGCTTAATTTTTAACTTTTTTCTTTTTTTATTTACTTTACTTTATTTTATTTTATTTTATTTATCTTAATGAATTTTCATTGATTTTTATTAATGATTTTTTAATTTTTCATTTTTTTATTCTTTTATATTAGAGGGAAAATATGATTTCAGGGATTTTGAATTTCTTTAAGGGCTTTAAGAGAAAATATTACACCTTTCGTGTAAAAAGGGTTTCAAAGTCCTGTGGAAATGATTTAACCGTTAATAATTTTTCCTATGTCACACCAAACACCACACTTGGAAATAATGTGAATTTCAATGGTATGAAAATACAGGGAACTGCAAATGTAATCATTGGAGACAATTTTCATTCAGGGATCGAATGCATGATAATCACTGACAGCCATAACTATGAAGGGGAAGCTATTCCTTATGATACAACTGTCATCTCTAAAAATGTGGTAATTGAGGAAAATGTATGGTTAGGAAACCGTGTAATCATTCTTCCAGGAGTTCATATTGGCGAAGGGGCAATTGTTCAGGCTGGAAGTGTTGTGGTAAATGACATTCCAAACTATGCTATTGCTGGAGGACATCCTGCAAAGGTATTCTCATCTCGTGACGTTGAGCATTATGAAAAATTAAAAAAAGAGGGTAAATTTCATTAATTAATTTTTTAATCTTTTATTTTTATTTTTTTTCAAGTTTTTTATTTTTCATTTAGGGTTTTATTTTTATTTTTTTTTATTCAAGTTTTTTTTATTTTTCATTTAGGGTTTTATTTTTATTTTTTTTATTCAAGTTTTTTTTATTTTTCATTTAATGTCTATTTATTGAGCATTGTTTTGTTTTATATGGATTTTAACAATATTTAAATATTTTTGAGAGCATAAGTAATAATGTAAATTAATGCTTTCATTTTTAATCATTATTAATGAAAATTAATTTATTTTAATTTATTCATTAAAATATTATGGAGGAAAATAATGGAAAAATTAGACGATATAATTGTTTCTAAAGCAATTATTCAAGAGTATATGAATGATTTTTTAGATTATACAGATATGGATGTAGCTATTGGTGGAGGAGGTCCATCTGGAGTTACAGCAGGTTATTATCTTGCAAAAGCAGGTTATAAAGTAGCATTATTCGAAAGAAAACTCAGTATCGGTGGCGGTATGTGGGGTGGAGGAATGATGTTCAATAAAGTTGTCGTTCAAGAGGAAGGAAAAAGAATCCTTGACGAGTTTGGCATCAATTCCAAAAAATTTGAGGAAAACTATTATGTTGTAGACTCTATTGAATGTACTTCAACCTTATGTTCCAAGGCTACCCAAGCAGGACTTAAAATATTTAATTTAATGTCTATTGAGGACTTAATGGTTCGTGAAAACGGAATCAACGGTATTGTATTAAATTGGAGTTCTGTTGAAATGTCCGGTTTACACATTGATCCATTAACTGTAAGGGCTAAAGCGGTTATTGACGCTACAGGTCACCCAACTGAAATTACCAAAATTGTTGAGAATAAGATGGAAGAGAAATTGAATACAAAGACAGGTAAGATTATGGGTGAAAAATCCATGTGGGCTGACAGGGCTGAAGGAAAAATCTTGGAAAATGTAAATGAGGTTTATCCTGGATTGTATGTAACTGGTATGGCAGCTAATGCAGTTCACGGTTCTCAACGTATGGGTCCTATTTTCGGAGGTATGCTTTTATCCGGAGAGTATGTGGCTAAAAAGGTCATGGAAGATTTAGAAAATAGAAAATAATTTTTCTATTTTTATTTTTTTATTTTCTTTAACAATATATTAATATTATAGTTAGTTACCAAACTTTTGTTATAAATGTTTCCAACCATGAGTCGCATAT
>NZ_CALCYR010000285.1 GCF_937906425.1 uncultured Methanobrevibacter sp.
ATAAGAATTAATAAAAATTAATAAAAATTAATAAAAATTAATAAGAATTAATAAGAATAATTTTAAAAAATTATAATAAATACTTTATATAAAACATTTAATTAATTATAAAAAAACAAAAATCCCAATGAAAAAAATTTAATTAATTATTTTATAATCAGATACTAATATTTATATAAATCAATATATTTAAAATTAATTATAAACTATTCAAACAAATTTTTATTGATAAAAATTAATGAATAGAAATTGTACAAAACACGAAAAAAATACTAAAAATAAATGAAGAAAACCTATACAAAACTCATTTTAATCATTGAGTGGTGGAATTATGCCAAATCAAGAGAATATGGATAGAGGACAAGAGGAAAAAATAAAGCCGGAGATAGGCATTAAGATTAATGGAGAGTCCTTTAACCACAAACTCTTTGAAAGTTTAGAATCATTGTCCAGAACATATTCTCAAAGGAAAACAGCAAAGGAATTGAAGATTTCCCACTCTGTACTTAACAGAAGAATCAAGAATGCTGAAGACAAGATTGGGGAAAAGCTTGTTGTAACCGTAGGTTCTGGTTCCGAACTTAGCCAAAAGGGTTATGAGCTTTTAAACCTTTATCACAAATACAACAACAGACTTGAAGACAGGGAAGAAATTGTCATTGCAGGGGGACACATTATCACAGGCCTTTTACAGGCAATAAGTTATGATCTCCCATTTAAAACATTAATCTACAGCAGTGACGACGAAAGTGCTTATGAACTGGCTAAAGCAGACTTGATTGACATTTTGGCTTTAGACGATCCACGTCTTGCATTTGAAAATGACTTGAACTTCACTGCAATTGCATATGACCATCTGGTGCTGATTTCTCCAAAGAATGAAAAAAGCATAGAAAGCATAGGGGACCTTGAAAACCTAAACTTCATAGGAGTTAAAGGAAGTGCACAGAGGTTGGCCTGGAGCACATTAAGACAGGAAAAAATCCCATTCAATATTGTTAGAGAGGTTAAATCACAATTTGATGCATTTAAAATAGTTAAAAATTCAAATGATTATTATACCTTCCTTAATGCAAGTTACTTTAATGGAAATGAAATTCTAAAAAACGAGACAAGACATGTAATCAGTTTGGTTCAATGCAATGACGACAAGGAAGACATTTATAATCTATTGGAATATCTTTTAATTGATGGCCAAAACCAAATTGGAGAACAGGGATTCATTCCAATAAAACCATGGAAAATAAGATAAATAAAAAATAATGTTTTGCTAATAATAACTAAACTAGTAAAAAATAGCTGATTTTAAAAAAATAAAAAAATAAATAAGGCTAAAAACAATAAAATAGATAATTTAAAAAAATAAAAAAAATAAAAGTGAAAAAACACAAAAAAACTAATTAAAAAAAAATAAAAGTGTAAAAACACTAAAAAAAACTAATTAAAAAAAATAAAAGTGTAAAAACACTAAAAAAAAACTAATTAAAAAAAATAAAAGTGTAAAAACACTGAAAAAAAACTAATTAAAAAAAATAAAAGTGTAAAAACACTGAAAATAAGAAAAAAGAAAAATTAAATAGAAAAAATCTATTTAATTAAATCGGAATCGGATTTGTCCAACCATTCATTTACTATTTTTACAGCACAATAGTTTCCACACATTGTACAGGTGTCCTCTTCTTCAGGAGGTCTTTCGTCCCTTTTAGCACGTGCAGCTTCCGGAAACATTGCACATTCGTATTGAGCTTCCCAATCCAATCTTTTTCTTGCTTCAGCCATAGCCAAATCTTGTGAACCATCAATTTGACCTGTAGCTAAATCTCCAGCATATGCACCGATTCTTGTAGCGATTACACCTTCCTTTACATCTTCAGGAGATGGAAGAGCCAAATGTTCTGCAGGAGTTACATAACAGATAAAGTCTGCTCCAGCCTTAGCTGAAGAAGCGGCTCCAATAGCTGAAACGATATGGTCATAACCAGGAGCAACATCACATACAATAGGACCTAACATATAGAAAGGAGCATTTGAACACATTTTCTTTTGAATCATTACATTTGTAGGAATTTCATTAATAGGAATATGACCAGGTCCTTCAATCATACATTGTACACCTGCTTCACGGGATCTGTCAATCAATTCTCCTAAAATAATCAATTCTTGTATTTGAGCCCTGTCAGTTGAATCTGCAATTGAACCGGCTCTCATACCATTTGCAAGGGAAAGAACAACATCATGTTCCTTTGCAATGTCCAACACATAATCGAAATTAGCATACAATGGATTTTCCTTTTCATTTTCAACAATCCAACCGGACATGAATGATCCTCCTCTGGATACAAGTCCGGTTACACGACCTTGTCTTTTAAGTCTGGTTAAGGTTTCAATGTTAATACTGCTGTGAACAGCCATAAAGTCAATACCGTCCTTAGCCTGTTTTTCAATTGTATTGAACAAGTCATCCTCATCCATATAAACTACGGAACCATGTTCCCTAATGCTTTCAATAGCTGCCTGATAAACTGGTACAGAACCTACAGGTAAAGGAGACATATCCAAAACTCTTCTTCTTATTACATCCAAGTCTCCGCCAATACTTAATTCCATCAAACAGTCAGCACCATGGTCAATTGCAATTTGTGCTTTCAATACTTCCTCATCAAAGTTTACAATATCTGTGGAAGTTCCTACAGTTGCATTAACCTTTGTTCTAAGTCCTGCTCCAATACCAGAAGCTTCAATATCCCTATTTACATTGCTAGGAATTACAACAGTTCCCTTTGCAACAGAATTTAAAATGAAATCTTCACTAACGCCCTCTTTTTTAGCAACAGCTTTCATTTCTTCAGTTAATATACCTTTTTTTGCATCACTTATCTGTGTCATAATCAATCTCCAATATTCATTACGCTAGATTATTGTAATTTTAAAAAAAATAATAACAACCAATTCAAATAGAATTTAGTAAAGTAAATTTTAATTTATTTCTATTTAACTTGATTTTTATAATAATATTTAATGTAATTTATTTAATATAAACATATCGGTTAATACCACCTTTATTTTAGAAATAAAGAACAGAAAATGATTTTTATCAAATAATATTGAGATTTCTCAAACATATTTTATAATTGAAAAATAACTAAAAAAGATTAAAAATAAAAATAAAACATGATTAAAGTTTAAAAAGTAAAAAAAGAAAAAAATAAAATAATTAAAATAAAAATAGATAAAAATAAAGATTAAAAATAAAAATAAGAAATAAATAAAGATTAAAAAAGTAAAAAAAAGAAAAAATAAAATAATTGATGTAAAAAAGAAAAAAATAGAATAATTAGTAAAATTCAATCATTCTATTATATGCTTCTTCATAGCTAGGCATATTTGTTTGACAACCCTGTTTTTCAACTACAAATGATGAAACGGAAGAAGCAAACTTAGCAGACTCTTCAAGAGAACTTCCATTAATAAATCTAGACAAAAAGCCGGACCTATAAGAGTCACCTGCTCCTGTAGGATCTACTGCAGGTCTGTAAATAGAATCAATTTCTATTTTTCCTTCATCAACACTATAAACAAAACTGCCTTCCTTACCACAGGTCTTAATAACAATCTCAGGACCGATTTCCATCAAACCATTAATGTCAACACCTAAAGAGTCCTGAATTCTTTTAATCTCATGATGGTTTCCAAATAAAATATCACTGTGAGTAATTACTTCCTTCAGCTTTTTAGGACTGTACATTCCCAAATCTTGTCCTGGATCAAAGGAAACCAATCTTTCTTCTTCCTTGGCAACAATTCCAGACTTGCAATTAAAATGAGGATCACCGGTAGCTAAATGAACAGCCTTGAACTCTTTGATTTTATCCCTAGGAACTGCACTGTCGTGGAAATCCTTTCCAGCACCCCAATAGAAATAACTGATTTGATCCTGATTTTTGTTGGTCATGACAAATGCAGTTGGAGTGTTTTCAGTCTTAGAGACAATCATGGCATCAGTATCCACAGACAAATCCTTCATCCTTCTGTGATAATGAGAATCTATGAAATCCTCACCGACAGCTGAAACCAAACCAGTTTTTAATCCTAATTTTGCTCCAATCATTGCAACATTAGCTGCAGCACCACCATCAAGATTTTTCATGGTTTTCATTGGTGCAGAATTATTGGCCATAGGAAACTCATCAACTGTAATGATATAATCTAATGCAGTATGACCTACTGCTAATAAGTCTTTCTTAATACTCAAACAAATACATCCTGTAACTTAGTTTTTAACTGTAATAATACTTTAAATTGAATAAAATTGCAAAAACAACTTAAAGTAATGAAATAAAAATAAAATATTTATTTAAACAAGAGTTATAAAACTTTTAAAAAAAATAAAATATTTATTTAAACAAGAGTTATAAAACTTTTAAAAAAAATTAAATAATTATTTTATTAAAGAAGCTCTAAAATCCAATTATTCAAGAAATAACTAGATTATTTAAGGTATTTAAAAATTAAAATTTATCCACGCCACAATAAATTTCAATAATGTAAATAGTCTAAAAAAAATGAAAATTTTTTAAAAAAATCAACATTATTATTTTAGATTTATCCAATATTTAATGATTTTTATAATACGAATTCCTAAAAATTTTTTGATACTAATGAAACAAAAATCCATTGTGAAAATCTCTAATAACGAATTTGAAAAAAAGCCATTTTAAGAGGATTTAAATCAAAAACTTAAAGAAATTAACTTTATGAATTTATTGTCGAAACATTTTAAATTTAAATTTTTTTAAAAATTAAAATTACAAATTTAAATGAAAAATTAAAAATTAAATTTTAGAAATCCGATTATAAAAATTATTTTTTTTCAGTAAGTAATATTTTAGTTTTAATATAATTCTAATTTGTGCAAGAGCATTTGAAAAGAAATATTTTTTAAAAATTTTTTTTACTGAAAATCAATTTTAAAAAATTATAAGAAAATGATTTAAAAAAAATAATTCCCAAAAATCATTTAAAAACAAATTATAAAAAGAGAAATATCAATAAAAATTTATATTTAAAAAGCTTAAAAATAAAGATTATAGGATTTAAAAATTAATTAATAGTTTTTTTAAAAAAATAATTAAAATTAAATTAATAAAAATAAGCATTTAAAAACTTAATTAAAATTAAATTAATAAAAATAAGCATTTAAAAACTTAATTAAAATTATTTAATAAAAGAAGAATTTAAAAAAGCCAATTAATTCAATTAAAATAAAAAAAAATAAATTTAAAAGGCAAATTATAATTTTAAGGCAATTAGGGAGGCATAAAAATTAAATCTAAAAAAATAGCTAGAGTTCTAATGATAAGTATAAGCATATTAGTTCTCTTTAGCCTAATAAACTCAATCAGTGCAATAGATTCCTCCAATCCATTAAATGACACATCTTCTGGAGATTTATCTCTTGATGAATCTGTCACAGATTCCATCAAAAGTCCTTTAAGTTCATCTTCAGAAATATTTGTCAGCGCTAATGGAAGTGATGAAACTGGATTAGGAGATGTTAAAAGTCCATATTCAAGCCTAAAACAGGCAATTGAAGAAAGTGATGATGGAAACACAATCAATTTGGAAAATGGAATCTATACAGGCGATAATAATAAAAACCTGCTTGTAAGTAAAAACCTTACAATCAAGGGTGAAAATGCAACAATAGATGCTCAAAACAGCTCAAGAATATTTACAGTGTCCAATGCAAGTCTCACCTTGATTGGATTAAATCTCATAAACGCAAACACTCCTGGCGAAAGTGGAGGAACAATAATTAATATGGGCGGAGAGTTAAGTTTAATCAACTGTACAATAGCAAATTCACAAACTGACCAAAATGCGGGAGCAATCTTCAGCAACGGCACATTAAACCTTATTGATACAAGGATAATAAACAATTCAGCCCATCAATATGGAGGAGCAATCTTCAGCATTGGATTATTAAACGTGAATGGCTGCCACTTTGAGGCAAACACCGTTGATGCAGATAAAAGTGTTGGAGGAACAATCATGACAAGTGGCCTCAGCCACTTCAACAATTCCACATTCCTCACAAACCATGCGGTTTACTCTGCAGCCGCAATCTCAAGCTATGGAAATGTGGACATCAACAATACAAATTTCATAAACCAAAGCACAAACTATACAGGAGGTGCAATAAGCAATCACGGAAACATGACTATAAACAACAGTCTTTTCAGTAACTGCCACTCAAGATTCTATGCAGCGGCAATTCTAGCACCTCCAAGCGGTCTTCATGTAACAACAGAAGTTTACAATACAATATTTAGGGGAAACAACGTTGGAAACCATGGTGCAGTCTCCAACAATTTCCAAGACACAGAACTTCTCATGATAAACTGTGCACTTGTGGACAACTATATCCAGCAGGATCTTGTACCTATCAAGCAATATGGAGACATTGCATTGGATGACAATGCAACAACCCTATACTGCTGGTGGGGACAGAATGAGGTGGGAAACTACTACTCACCACATGGTGACGAGTATGAACCTTGGAAAATCAACGCTTCAAGATGGCTTGTAATGACTTTTGAATCAGACAAGGGTTTGGCATACAGCGGAGAGCTCAACAGCCTTACAGTAAGCATCAAGCAATACTTTGACAACAATACAAAGGAAATCTGCCCATACGATGAGGACATTAACCTTCCTTTAAGTGTCAGATTATACACAGACAATGGGGAAATCACAAGACTTACTCTAAAAAACGGAACTGCAAGCTATAACTACAGACCTAGCGCAAGCCTCAAATATGTTTATGCAAGCATGGACAATCAGACCCTTGCAATAGAGCTTGGCCAAAGGGAAGATGTGAATATTATTGCAGAGGACTTTTCAAAAATCTATGGAGAGGACAAGGAATTAAGCATCAAGTTAACAGATTCAAATAATGAATCAATTGCAAACAAAAGCATTAAAATTAAAATAGACAATGCAGAATATGAAAAAACAACAAATGATGATGGAACAGTTGAATTTGACATCAATATAAGTCCAAAAACCATTGATGCAATTGTTTCATTTGATGGGGATGAGGAATATAAGAAGATTAACAGGACAATAAAGCTCACTGTTGTTAAGAAAAACACAAGCATTATTGCAAGCAATCTAGTGAAATACTATAAAAACGGCACACAATTAAAAATCAAATTGCTGGACAATGATAAAAAAGCCTTAGCAAACAAGAAAATACAGATTACAATAAATAAAAAAACATATGCCAGAACAACTAATGCAAAAGGGATTGCAAGCTTGACAATTAACAATAAGATAGGAACATATTCCACAAAGATCCAATTTAAAGGAGATATTTACCTCAAGGCATCAGGCAAAACAATTACTGTAAAGGTTGTTAAGCCAATTCTTAAGGCCAAAAGCACTAAAGTGCATAAAAAATCCAATTTTGTAGTTACATTCAAGGACAAAAGTAAAAAGCTAATCAAGAATCAAAAGGTTAAGTTTACTTTAAACAAGAAAACTTATACAAGAACTACAAACAGCAAGGGACAGGCTAGTGTAAAGGTCAATTTGGCTATTGGAAATACTTACAGTGTTAAAACCCAGTTTAAATCAACAAAACTCTACGGAGCTTATGTCCTAACAACAAAGATAAAAGTAATCAAATAGATGTTTTTGTTTAAAACTAAATTTTAAAAAATTCTATTTACAAATAGAATTTTATTTTTCTTTTTTTTTGAAAATCTTAAAAATTATTCTACTTTTTCTAAAATTAAAAATATTAAAAATATTAAAAATAATAAAATATTAATCTCCTAATTCTAAAATTAAAAAAGTAAAACTTAGTTCACTCTTTTTATAAATTACATAAAATGCCTAACAACAATCTATAAATATTAACATAAACTTATTACATTATATAGATTAAAATTCATTAATACTATAATGTATAAATTTAGCTGTTTAAAATGGTTAAATAGACTGTAAAAATAATTATGAAATCTTTAATTATCTGATGGATTTGTAATTTGAATGTACTCATTATTCTCAAATATTAATTTACATTTCTCTGATTAGGAATCAATTGGGTAATTAAAAATGTGAAATGAGATGGTGATTTTTATTTCCGAAGACATTGAAACTTTACAAAAGCAATTAGAAGAAAAAGAAGAAAAACTTAAAAACCAAGCTAGCGAATTAAATCATTTAACCAATGAAATTATTCCTGAGCTTAAAAAAGAGAACAAAAAATTAAAAGCACTTAAAGTGGAACTTACCGATGCATTGGAAAAAAGTACCAAAAAATACTTTGATCAATTGGAAATCAATGCAGACTTAAGTGAAAGTGTTGCTAAAAAAGGTGCAGGACTTCAATTGGCAAAAGTCAGACTTGAAGAAATTGAAAAATTAGTTGTAGAACTCGAAAGTCAAAAAATCCAAGAGGAAGAAAAGAAACAAGAGGAATACGACCAATTACCTGAAGAAGAAAAAAGTCAAATCGAAGAGTTAAAAGAAAAAATTAGCGAACTCGATAATGAAATTAGCAACAAGGAAAAAGAAATTTCTAATAAGAACAAGGAACTTGACAAAAAATCTAAAACTATTAAAGACAAAGACTCAGAAATTTCAGATTTAAAAGACAACTTAATTCCTAAACTTAAATCAGAAGCTGCAGAATTGAAAAAACAAATCAAAGATGTTGAAGCAAAAGCTGCTGAAGAAATGTCTGGTGTCGGCGGAAAAATCGCTAAATTAGAAGCTGAAATTAAAGACTTAAATAGTAAATTAGATAACAAGAAAAGAGATTATGACAAGTTAAACACAGCTATGAACGCTAAAGACAAAACCATAAACTCTCTTAAAAATAAAAATGAGCAATTGAAAGAAGAAATCAAAGAAGAAGCAAGCAAAGGTTTCTTCAGCAAACTCACCGGAAGATAATTTAATTTCCAGCTTTTAAAATGATTAATATTTATTACTCGTTAATAATTATTAATCTTATTTTTCTTTTTTTTAACTTTTTTAATTAAAACTTTTTAAACTACTTTTAAACAATTTTTAAACTTTTTAAACTAATTAAAACTTATTTCAAACAATTAAAACTATTTTTAAACTTTTTAAACTAATTAAAACTTATTTCAAACAATTAAAAATATTTTTAAACTTTTAAACTAATTAAAACTTATTTCAAACAATTAAAAATATTTTTAAACTTTTTAAACTAATTAAAACTTATTTCAAACAATTTAAAAATTTTTTTAAACTTTTTAAACTAATTAAAACTTATTTCAAACAATTAAAACTATTTTT
>NZ_CALCYR010000286.1 GCF_937906425.1 uncultured Methanobrevibacter sp.
TTTAATATAATCAAATAAAAATTATAACTTAATTTAACTTAATTTAACTTAATTTAACTTAATTTAACTTATATAGTTTAATTTAACTTAATATAGCTTAATATAACTTAATTTAATTTAATTTAACTTAATATAGCTTAATTTAAATTAATATAGATTAATTTAACTTAATTTAACTTAATTTACTCAATTTAAATTAAACTTTTATTCTTAATAAATTATTTAAAACACTTAAAAAGACTCTGGTGTGAATTATGGAAATAGGTGTTGTTGTGCATGGGCCTGGAATTATAGATTCAGGTTATGCAATTAAAATTATTGATTTATTGTCTAATTACGGTAATGTCCGTTGTCGTTTAGGTGGGACAATGGGTAGAACTGCAGTTATTGATGCTGCTTTAGAAGATAAGATTGATATTTCTTTAAAATTATTGCCAAGCGAATCCCTTGAACTGTTCAATAGGGAGGATGTTGATTTGATCCTATTGCTTAATTATGGTAAATCAAGCCTTACAGGTCAAGTCTTTGGTTATAAAACTTTTACTCATTACTTTAAGAAGATTTCAAATGAGGATTTCCTTGCAACCAATCATAAACCTTTGTATGATTCAAGGATACCTGTCATTCAAATTGAAAGGCCTGGTGAGGATGATGGGTCCATCATCAGTTGGAATATGGCTCTTAATGAACAATTGAAAAATTCTAAAGGGGGCAGAAGATCCCGTTTAGGTTTTGGCAAGAAAAATATGCTTGAATCTCTTGCATTTAACTTTGAGGAACTTTTTGAAGAATTGAAAAATGCATTGGGCCTAAAGGCAGTCAGTCCTCAGGAAGTTGTAGACTCCTATTTCTCAGACAGTCAGGAAAGAAATGATAAGGACTCTATTGAACAGGTATTAAGGTCCTATTCAGATTATAATGACTCAAACAATTACACTTATCGTAAGGTTCATGGTGCAAGTCCTGATGAAAACATCTTTGTCAACGGCATTGTAGTAGGTTATGCAGACTCTGAAGACATTGTCATTGTGGCATGTAATGGTGTCATAGTTGACATAGTCGGCGGAAGGATTAAGGAACATGGTGTTGAGAAGTTAGGCACTGTGAATTTGTCAAATGTAATTGTTAAGACTGGTTTGTTGCGTAAGGCAGAGGATGTAACACCACGTATTTTAAATAAGGAAGATTTAAGCATTGCTGAAGCTGAAAGGACTTATTCGCAAGAGAGTTCAGATGATAATTCATTTAAGGTTGCTTATGTTGACCATGCAGCCTATGACATTTATAAGTATAAGAACTTTGATTTTGTTGTAACTGTTGGGGATGACACAACTCTTGTTGCATCCGATATTCTATACAGGTTTAATATTCCAATAATTGGAATCACTGATGGTGATTTGGACAAGGTTGTTGAAAAAGGTTTTATCAATGAAAAATCCAGTATCATTGAGGTTGCTTCTGGTTTTGATGACATTGTAGGCCGTAATATTTTTGAGGAGGTTTTCAATTCAAATAATGTGATTGAATTTGAATATGAGGAATCCTTTAAGAATGTTAAGCTTTTTAAACAGGCAATGGCTGATATTATCAAATCTCATATTTTGGAATCTGTAAAGGAAGTTGTTCCAAGTTTCATTGAGTTGGATCATGAACATAATCAAAGAAGTTCCTATAACATCTCTGATGAGGATTCATTTATTGAGGAAATGGATAATGAGGATTCCTATATTGGAGATATTGGTGAAGAGGATTCATTTGTTGATGGGGATTCTTATATTGGAGATATTGGTGAAGAGGATTCATTTGTTGATGAGCTTGCTAATGCAGATTCATTTATTGAAGAACTTGCTGCTGAAGATTTAAATGATGAAGGTCCTGAATTTGTGGAAGATGAATTTCATGAGGATAATGGCTTGATTGAAAGTGAATCATTGGATAGTGGCTTAAATAATGATAATATTGTTTTAGATACTTCACTTGAGGAAATGATTGAAGAGAATTCTTCAGTTGAAGATGATGACATTAGTCTTGATGATGATTCATTCAAGGACTTTTATGAGGAATTGTTGGCTGATGAAGAGGTTTCAGAATCTAATCTGGAAATTGAATATGAAGAAGGTTTTTCAGAGGAATTTGATCAAGGGTATGTAGAAGAATTTGAGCAAGAGTATGTAGAGGAAAGTATTTCTGATACTGAAGTCTTTGAAGAGGATATTCTGGAAGACTTGTCTGGAGATGCAATATTGGATAAGGCATTTGCAGCTGAAAATAAGATTGAAGAACCTGTTTTTGATGTTGGTTCTGAGGACGTTCAAGAGGATAGCGCTGAAGACTTATCTCATGAAGATTTGCTTGTTGATGATTTTGAGGATGTATATGATGAGAGTGGGGATGAATTAGTTCTTGAAGATTCTGGGGATGTTCGTGAGGATTTAATTTCTGATGAACATGTTTATGAAGATGTAATTTCTGATTCTGAGTTTGTTGAAGAGGATGGTTATTCTGAGGAATTTGTTTCTGAATCAGAACTTGAATATTCTGAAGAAATGATTGATTCTGAAGATTTGGAAGAAGAAATGGGAACTATTGAAGAAGATTCTGAACCACTTTTAAGTGTAGATGAAGCCTTATTGAAAGAGGCTCTTGAAAATGATGAAGATTATATTTATGTTGAACATGATTCTGAGAAAGATTCCTCTGATTTAGATGAATCTGATTCTGAAGAGGAAGTTATTTATGTTGATGCAGAAACTGGTGAAATAATTGAAGATTATTCTCCTGAAACTCATATAATTGAAGAGGATTTCTCTGAAGAAGAGAGAGAAAAAGAGGGGGAAGAAGAGGAAGAAGAAGTTTTTGTTGAAGAATCTGCACTTGGCGAATCCGATTTAGATGATATTGATGAAAAAGTGTCTGATTTTAAGGAAAAATCTGATGAAGACTTTTTAGAAAAATAATATTTTAATTTATATTTATTTTGATTTTTTATTGTATTTAGGTGTTAAAATGGATTTTGGTGAACTAGTAAAATCACTTCAGGAATTTGTAGGGGTCAGTCGTAAAAACTCTATTGAAAAGGTTACAAAAGCATTGGGTGAAGTTTATAACATTTCAGGAGAAGTTCTTCTTGACTTTGGAGATGATGCTTCAGCTATTGATATTGGTAATAATCAAGTTGTATTGCTTGCGGCTGATGGTATATGGGGACAATTGATGAGTGTTAACCCATATTGGGCAGGATATTGTTCTGTACTTGTAAACGTAAATGACATTGCTGCAATGGGTGGAAAACCTATAGCTATGGTAAATACATTATCAATAAACGATGATGAGATTTATGATGAACTGTTGCAGGGCATTGTTGACGGTTGCCGTAAATTCAATGTTCCTATGGTAGGCGGACATTTGCATCCTGATGCTGAATTCAATTCATTGGATGTTGCTATTGCGGGAATTGCAAAAAAGGATTCCATGATAACTTCTGCTGGTGCAAATATTGGAGATAAGGTTCTTGTAGCCATTGATACCGATGGAAGACAACATCCTCAATTTGCCCTAAATTGGGACACAACCTATGACAAGGATGAGAAATTGGTTCAAGATCAAATAAAGGTCATGCAGGAGATTGCTGAAAGGCATCTTCCAACAGCTGGTAAGGACATAAGTAATCCTGGAACCCTTGGAACTTTGGAAATGTTACTTGAGGCTTCTGGAGTTGGTGCAAATGTTGATTTGGAATCCATTCCTAAAAATCCCGATGTTCCTTGGGACGAATGGTTAATGGCTTATCCTGGAGCAGCTTTTGTAATGACTGCCAAGGAGGAAAATTGTCAGGAAATCATTGACACTTTAAGCCCTTATTCATTTGAAGTGGCTGTTGTAGGGGATGTCATTGATGAAAAGGTTCTTTATCTTAATTATGGGGAAGAAAAAGCAGTAGAACATGTCGCCAAAAACATGGGCAATGTCGTTGCCGATCTGGACGAACCCAATCTGGTGGCAATCTTTATGGGATTAATACTCGGAATATTATTAGGCGCTATACCCTTTGTCATTCCACAGATGAGTGTGCCTGTAAAACTCGGCTTAGCTGGAGGGCCTATAATTGTAGGTATATTGGTAGGAGCCTATGGCCCTCGCTTGCACATGATTACCTACACGACTATAAGTGCTAACCGTATGTTGCGGGCTTTAGGTATAACAGTCTTCCTGGCATGCCTTGGCCTGCAGGCAGGCCCACGTTTCTTTGATACCGTGGTAAGAGCAGATGGAGCCTTGTGGGTGATGCTCGGCTTTCTGATAACAGTAGTTCCGGTGATTATAGTCGGCTGGGTGGCTGTCAGATTTTGCAACCTGGATATGGCTACGATGGGCGGTATGGTGTGTGGCAGTATGGCCAATCCTATGGCCCTTGACAGTGTTAACGATGCCATGCATTCCGATCGTGCTTCAGTAGCTTACACTACCGTATACCCCCTTAGTATGTTTATTAGGGTTATAATTGTACAAGTAATCATTGTAATGATGATGTAGCGTTTGATATTGCTATGCGATGAGTGATTAGATTGACGCTAATAGATGCCTGTAATGAGCAAACTATGGAGCAAAAAGGCGCTAAAACACGTTTTTATTAAAAAAAGTTGGTAGAAATCTTGGCGGGTAAAGAAAAATGTTATTAACTTTGCACCCGTTTCTTGTGCCTCCCCCTTGTAGGGAACTTAAATATGAGCCATCTGCATAGGGCTGGCAAGAGAAAAAGGGTGTTTTCCAGAGTGGCCAAATGGGGCAGACTGTAAATCTGCTGTCTTTCGAC
>NZ_CALCYR010000287.1 GCF_937906425.1 uncultured Methanobrevibacter sp.
TTTTTCATTATTTTTTTTTAAAATAAGTTAGTTTATTATTTTTTTTATTTAAATGATTTTCATTATTTTTTTTTAAAATAAGTTAGTTTATTAGTTTAATTTTAATGATTTTCATTATTTTTTATAAAAATAAGTAAGTTTATTAGTTTTTAAAACAAAACTATTATTAATATAAATTAGAAAAATTACTAATGTTCTGATTTAGGTAATTATTTAGGATTTGGATAATTTTTAATCTGAATAATTATTTTATATTATTTTATTTTATTTTAAAATTTAATCATAAGGAAAATTTTTAATTATACTTATTAAGGCAGGGATAAACTTGTTTGATTCATTAAAGAAAAAGTTTTCAGAAGCAAGTGGAAAACTAAAAAATAAAGTGGAAGATGAAGCTAAAGAAGAAAATAATGTTGAATTATTGGAAGAGTCTTTAGATGAAAAAACAGATGAGACTTTAGAAGAGACTTTCGATGAGACTTTCGATGATATTGATGAAGATCTCATAGAATACATTGACGATGAAGATGAAGATGATTTCGATGAAGACTTTGATGATTTAGATGAAAAATCAGAAGAAAAAAAAGATTCTGATGATAAGGAAGATTCTAAAGATTCTGATGATGATGAGTCTGATGATAAAGAAGATTCTGATGAAAAGTCTGATGAAGAAGAAAAAGAAAAGAAATCAGGTTTCTTATCATTCTTAAAACGTGATAAAAAAGACTCTGATGATGAAAAAGATTCTGAAGAACTTGATGATGGGTCTGATGATGGGTCCGAAGAGAAATCTGAAGATGAATTAGAAGAAGGCTCTAAAGATGAAGCTTTGGAAGAGGAATCTAAAGATGAGTCTGAAGTTGAGTCTGAAGTTGAGTCTGAAGTTGAGTCTGAAGATGAAGAAGAATCTGGGGATGAAGAAAAACCTAAAAAGTCTAGACGTTCTTTATTCGGCCGTAAAAAGGATAAGGGTAAGGATGAAGATAAGAAATATGAAACTGATGAAGAAGATGAGGATTCTGATGAAGGTAAAGGAGGATTCCTGTCTTTCATTCGTGAAAAGTCAATCTCTGAAGATGATGTTTCAGATATTCTATTTGAATTGGAATTAGGTCTTTTGGAAGCGGATGTTGCAATGGATGTGTCCAGTGCGGTTGTAGACTCTGTTAAAAATGATTTGGTTGGTAAAAAGATTAAAAGAAGTAGTGATATTGAAAAATACACTTACGATGCTCTTAAAAAGGCAGTTTATAACATTATCAACATTGAAGGTAAGACCATGACAGAATTGCTTGAGGAGAAAGTGGCTCAAGGCAAGCCTCTTGTTGTCATGCTTGTAGGTATTAACGGTACTGGTAAAACAACCACAATCGGTAAATTATCCAATTATTACATTAAAAAAGGTTACACTCCAGTTATTGCTGCATCAGATACCTTTAGGGCAGGAGCTATTGAACAAGTCGAATATCATGCAAATAATTTGGATGTTAAATTAATCAAGCATGAAAAGGGTTCAGATCCTGCAGCTGTTGCTTTTGATGCAGTAAGACATGCAGAGGCTAAAGGTAAGGAATTGGTCTTGATTGATACTGCTGGAAGGATGCAAACCAATGTTAACTTGATGGATGAAATGAAAAAGATTCGTAGAGTTTCTAAACCTGATCTTGTTGTATTTGTCGGAGACGCTTTAACAGGTAACGATGCTACTGAACAGGCAAGAAAATTCAATGAGGCAATTGACATTGATGGTGTGATTCTTACTAAAGCAGATGCTGATTCAAAAGGTGGGGCAGCATTGTCTGTTGGCCATATTATTAATAAACCTATATTCTTCTTGGGTATGGGTCAATCATATGATGACATTAAGGAATATGACCCAGATTGGATGTTAGATCAAATATTTTCATAAATCTTTTTTCTAACTCTTTTTTTATTTTTTAATCAATTTTAATAGTTTTTTTATTTTTTTATTTTATTTATTTTTTTATTTTATTTATTTTTTTATTTT
>NZ_CALCYR010000288.1 GCF_937906425.1 uncultured Methanobrevibacter sp.
TAGTTTAAAATTAGTTTAAAATTAGTTTAAAATTAGTTTAAAATTAGTTTAAAATAGTTTTTTTGTAAAATAATTATTTTGTGTTTAAAAAAAGAAAAAATTAATAGAAATAAATAAATTATAATTAAATTCATTATTTCTATATTAAATAAATTTAGTTTAAAGTAATTAATTTAAGTTTGTCTGGTCTTTTAATTACTCTGCTTGATTTAAAAGCAACTAATGTTCTAATTCCTTTGGAATAAGCGATGTCCACTAATCTTTGGCTGATTACTCCGTCAAAGATTACAGTGTTTGCGTCTGGAATTTCCTCTTTTAAGTCTTCGTAGAGATTTTCAACTTTAGCTTCCTTTAAAATATTTAAAGAATCGTCTAGGATTTCACTGTTTCCAGTTCCTTCCAAATCCCTTAGCATGTTCTTCAATAATTTAATTCTGCTGTCTTGAATTCTGTCATTGTGTCTGTCTCTACGACCTCTGGAATTTCTGTCTTTTCCTCTACGATCGTTTTTTCCATTTCTTTCTTTTCTGTCGCTGAATTTTTCCTTGCGATCGTTTCTGGAATTTTTGTTTCCATGGAACTTGTCAGACTTGTTGAAGTTCTTTCCTCTTCTTTCATTTTTGCCGTTTTTATTTTTAGGGCCTTTAGCTTGAGTGTCTAAATTGAAATCAAGATTGTTAATAACCTGTTCAAGAGGTGCCTTATCTCTTAAGGCAATTAAAACTTCTTCTTTTTCAAGATCTTCCACTTCTTTACCTCTTGGAGCTCTTGTGACATAGTCAACGTCTCCAACCTGTAAAAGTTCTTTTAAAATTAATTCTCCACCGCGGTCACCATCAACAAAAGCAGTTACAGTTCTTTTTTTAGTTAATTCGGCTACAGAACTAGGAATGTTTACTCCTTCAACTGCAACGGTGTTTTTGATTCCGTATTTTAAAAGATTTAAAACATCATTTCTTCCTTCCACAACAATGATTGCATCGGAAGTGTGAACATTTGGTCCTGCTGGAAGTCTTTCCTCTCCGAATTCAGAGATTTCATGAACTCTCATGGATTCCCTGATTTCCTCAATCATTTTCATGCTTTCAGGAGAGACAGTTTCCATCATTCCCATATAAATTTCTTTTGCACGATTAATAACTTGTTGTCTTTTTACAGCTCTTACATCTTCAACCCTAAGAACTTGGATGGAAGCTTCACAAGGACCTACACGGTTAATTGTTTCAAGGGATGCAGCCAAGATGGCAGTTTCAATTCTATCTAAACTAGATGGAATAACGATTTCCCCTTTGGCACGTCCTGCGTTTGAGTGAATAATAACTTGGATTCTTCCGATTCTTCCAGTTCTTTGAAGTTCCCTTAAGTCTAAGTCATTGCTTAAGAGACCTTCGGTCTGTCCGAAAACCGCACCTACCACATCAGGTTTTTCTACGATTCCGTTAGCATTGATTTGAGCATGAATAAGATATTTAGTAGTAGTTAATTCTATTCCTTTTCCCATATTAAGCCTCCTTTGAGCTTTGGTAATTAGGATAATTTAATAGCTAGTCGTCGTAATTTATTCATGAATAATAATTTGAATCCTTAAGTTTCATTTTATTTAATTCACTAGAATAAAATTACTGCTAGCGAATTATAATTAATTTTTATCTAAATTAATGGATTCGAATATAATTAATTTTTATTTAAATTAATAAATCGAATGTAATTAAGTAATTAATTTATAATTTTAAATTATACGTAAATACATAATTCATATTTCATAATTTATGATTCATGATACATTTTAATTATAAAATGTTTTTAACTTTTAAATAATAAAATGATAGTCATTTTAACTTTTAAAAAGTTAAATTGTAAAAATAGATACTATATTCAATATTAATTAAAAAATCAATATGTTTTAATCAATGTTTAATATTGATTTAAGATCAATATCTTTTAATCAATGTTTAATATTGATTTAGAAATTAATTTGTTTAAATCAAGTATAAAAAAAGATTTTTTAGAGTATTTTTGATAATTATTTATGAAAACTTAGAAAAAACAAAAAAATAATCTAATTAATTTTTTTTCTTTGATTTTCATTTAATTATTTTATACAATTAATTAATGAATTAATTTAAAACAAATGGAAATCATTCATTTCCTTATTTGCAAATTTTAAACAAATGGAAATCATTTATTTCCTTATTTTGTAAGTAACTAAATCTTTTAACTTCAAGTTAAGGATTATTTTTACTTTAAGTTTCAGGTTTAGTTAATTTAAATTAATTTTTAGATAAATATGATAAATTTTAATTTTATTTATGCATGTATTTTTAATTAATGGTTATGTAAAAGAAGCCTTGAATCTAAATTTGATACTTTTGACAATTTCAATAAAGTAATTTTTTTTAAATATTTATAAAAATTTAATTAATTCTCTTTAAACATGGTTTAATTATTCTTTTGCTTATGTTTTTGTCTTTATTTGACTCACCAAATTATCATTGAGTTTAAATAATTCTTTTAAAATTTAGGAATAACTAAATTCTATTTTAAGCGCTTTATTTTAATTAAATTTTAATTTTAGCTATTCTTTTACTCTATACTCCCCTAATTTTTATTAATAATCGTAATATTTGTGAATAATAATAGTAAATATCATTTTTTTATATATGATTTTAGTATCCAATTAATATTATCTATAATCTAATATATAAATTATTTTATATGATTTTTGAATTTTTAATAAAATTTTTCATTTTCAATTTGTAAATTTTTCTTGATTTTTGTTTTTTTAATAAAATTTTTAATTTATTTAGAAATATTTATTAAATTCGATAATAAACATTAATATATAAAAAAATTATTTTTTTTAAATTTCTTTTTAAATTTCTTTTTAGATTTTTTAACAATTTTTTTTAATTTTCAATTCTTATAATTATTTAATTGATTAAAAATTATTTTTATTTCAAATAAGATAAGTTATTATTTTTAAAAATAAGATATGTTATTATTTTTAAGATTGAGATAATTATTATTTTTAGGAATAAGTTAAGTTATTATTTTTAAGAGGTGTAAACTTGAAAAACAATCCAATTGATTTAGTAAAAAAGTCTTCCAAAGGTCAAGTGAAGGATTTTAATGAAATTAAACTTAATGAAGATGATTTTTCAATTTCTGATTTGGAAGATAAAAATTCATCCTATTACAATATTATAAGGCAGATCTTGGATTCAGCATCAGGATGTCAGGTTTCAGATGCCTATTCTACCATTTCAGGTCGCAGTGGAGTTATTCATGGCCTAAAACCTATGAACTACAAGAAGGTTTATGGTCGGGCATTTACTGTAAAGACCAATACTGATGACTGGGGAACTTCTGTAATGGCTATTGATGAGGCAAAGGAAGGTGAAATATTATTTATTTACACTTATGGAAAAACAGCTTCTGTTTGGGGAGAGTTGGCTTCCACCTGTGCTGAGGAAAGTGGAATTGCAGGAACAGTTCTCTATGGCTATGCGCGTGACATGGATGCCTTGGTTGATCTTGATTTTCCTGTATATGCACTTGATTATGTTCCAAATGCAGGTAAGGCATTAGGTCTTGGAGAGCTTAATGTAGACCTTGAAATAGGTGAAGACATTGTTAAACCTGGAGACTTTATTTTTGCAGACGAAAATGGAGTTGTTGTTATTCCTGAAACTTTGTTTAGCAAGACAGTCGTAGCTACTTTAGGAGTAAAAATCAAGGAAAATAATATAATTAAAGAATTAAAGGACGGAAAATCTTTGGCTGAAATTGTTGGCCTAAAATAGGTTTTTGACTTTTAATTCATTTATTTTTTTAATTTTATTTTATTTAATTTAAAGATCTTAATTTTAATTCTTTTATTTTTTTTAATTTAATTTAATTTTATTTTATTTTTCATTCATTTATTTTTTTAATTTTAATATAATTTTGAATTTTAGAATTGATTTTATTTTAATTTTTTATTTTCATTTGGAAGGAAATATTATTCCTTGTATTTTGTTCATTTCCTACTTAAACATTTTAATGATTTTTTAGTTATTATTTCTATTTTGTTTATCCATTTTGGGAATTTTTAGCCAAAATAATTTTGGAAATTTTAGAAAAATTTAGAAATGCTTTTTAATAAGTAAATTTTTTATATATAAAGGCATCGAAACATTTATATATGATGAAGTCATTATTTAATATGTACAATATCTATTTTTAAGTTGATTTTTTATGAAAGTTTTAGGAAATATTTTACACCTAGCTAATTCTGGCAAACTCATTGCAAAATCTGACAAGACTCCTCCTGCAGGAGCTTTTGTTTACACTAACGATAAGCAGAAAATAGGTAAGGTCTATAATATTTTCGGGCCTGTGAAAAATCCATATATTGCAATAAACCTTTATAGGTCTGTTAATAAAAGAGATCTTGAAAGTAGATGTGGTGAAAAGCTTTTTGTTTCTACTAAAAGAGAAATGGAGAAATCTAAAAAAGAGAATAAAAGAAATTCTAAAAATGCTTCCCAAAATAAAAGGAATTCCAAAGGAAAGGCTCATAAGAACAATAAAAAAAGGAATTCTAAAAAATCCAGAAAATCCAAAGGAAGAAACAAAAGGAAAAATTAACAATTTAACTGAAATTTAATTGGTTTGATTTAGTTAAATTTTTAAAGTAATTTTAGTTAAATTTTAGAACTAATCTAATTAAATTTTAAAAGTTAATTTAATAAATTTAGAACTAATCTAATTAAATTTTAAGATTTGATTTAGTTAGCTTTATATGCTAGCATGTTTAATTAAATTTAAACGGTTTAATTTTTGGTTTATTAAACTCAATTTTTTATTTTTTATAAAATTTACTTAAAAGGAGAGGAGACTACGGCAAACAATACCACTAAAAACAAATTAAGTAAAGAGGATATTGAAAATTCACGTAAAAGAATTAGTCAAAAACAAGAAGCTGAAGCAGCTGGAAGCGAAAAACAGACTGAATGTCCTCAATGTGGATCTAAAGATTTAATTGGTGACTATGAAAGAGCTGAAGTTGTATGTGCTAACTGTGGTTTGGTCATTGACGAAAATCTTGTAGATATGGGTCCTGAATGGAGAGCATTTGACCACGAACAAAGAGACAAACGTACAAGAGTAGGTGCTCCAATTACTTACACTATACACGATAAGGGTTTAAGTACCATGATTGATTGGAGGAATAAGGATATTTATGGTAGAGATATTCCTGCAAGAAACAGAGCTCAATGGTATCGTTTAAGAAAATGGCAAAGAAAAATCAGAATTTCCGGTGCAACCGAAAGGAACTTGGCATTTGCTTTAAGTGAATTGGACAGGGATTCTTCAAGATTAGGTCTTCCTAGAAGTGTAAGAGAAGCTGCATCCGTTGTTTACAGAAGTGCTGTAGAAAACAAACTTATTCGTGGAAGAAGTATTGAAGGTGTTGTCGCTGCTTCTTTATATGCAGCTTGTAGAAGATGTAAGGTACCTCGTACTTTAGATGAAATTGCAGAAGTTTCAAGAGTAAGTAAAAAGGAAGTTGGAAGAACTTACAGATTCTTGACAAGAGAATTAAACATTAAGTTGCCTCCTACATCTCCTGTGGATTATGTGCCAAGATTTGCAAGTGAACTTGGCTTATCAGGTGAAGTACAATCCAGATCCATTGAAATCATTGAAAAGGCAATGGAAAAAGGTTTAACTTCAGGCAGAGGTCCAACCGGTGTAGCAGCTGCTGCATTGTATATTGCATCTGTTTTACTCGGAGAAAGAAAAACCCAAAGAGATGTTGCTGACGTTGCAGGAGTAACTGAAGTAACAATCAGAAACAGATACAAAGAACTTACTGAACAACTTGAAATGGGTGTTACTTTATAGTAATGCTCTATTTTTTCTTTTTTTTAACTTTTTTTACTTTTTTTATTCATTTTAATCTATTTTTAGCTATTTTAACTTATTAAACTCTATTTTAACTTATTTTAAACTTATTTTAAATAATTTTAATTTTTTTAGCTATTTTTTCAAATTTAAATAATTTTTAACTTTTTTTTATTTCATTTTAATCTATTTTTAGCTATTTTAACTTATTAAACTCTATTTTAAACTTATTTTAAATAATTTTAATTTTTTAGCTATTTTTTCAAATTTAAATAATTTTTAACTTTTTTTTATTTCATTTTAATCTATTTTTAGCTATTTTAACTTATTAAACTCTATTTTAAACTTATTTTAAATAATTTTAATTTTTTAGCTATTTTTTCAAATTTAAATAATTTTTAACTTTTTTTTATTTCATTT
>NZ_CALCYR010000289.1 GCF_937906425.1 uncultured Methanobrevibacter sp.
ATACATTTGCTGTAAGTTTCTTAGGTGATGAGTATTATAATGCAAGCTTTGCTGTTGCGAAGATTACTGTAAATCCAGAACCTGTAAAGCTTACAACTGCAAAGAAGACCTATAAGGCTAATGCTAAGACTAAGACTCTTACCGCTACACTTACAACTTCCAGATCTTCTCCAATTGCTGGAAAGAAAATAAGTTTCACTGTAAATGGCAAAACATATACAGGAACTACCAACTCAAAAGGAATTGCAACTGTTAAGGTAAGCATTTCCAAGAAAGGAACTTATTCATTCACTGCAAAATTCGCAGGAGACGACAGATATAATGCTATAAGCATTAAAGACACTTTAAAATTGAGTTAATTGGAATAGTTTATTAGCTATTTCTTTTAATTTTTTCTTTTTTTAGAATTTTTAATTAATTTTAATAATTTTTTATTAATTTTAAGTCTTTCTCTTCTTTTTTTCAAATTTTAACTAAATTTAATAATTTTCTTTTATTTTAAAACCTTAAATTTATTCATTTTTTACCCATTCTTATATGATTGTAATTTCTTTAACACTATTTGAACATTTTTCACTTCCAATGTCTAAATTCAATACAATATTATGTTTATTAATTGTTTAAAAATATGCAATATTATTTTAGTTTGTTCTTTAAAACTTGAACTTTTTTTACTAAAAAAGACAATATTATTTGTCTTTGTACAAAATCGTATAATAAAATATAAATAGATACTTACTCTATATATAATACATACTTTGTTTAAGAATTCATGTTTTTTTACAAATTTTGTCTAATTAATAAAAATCTTTTGATTAAAAGTGTTATTTAATTTGAGGTTATTCAAATGAAATATAAAAAGATAATGCTTGTAAGCTTATTCTTACTTGCTGTTTTAACAATAGGAGCTGTTAGTGCTGTTGAAGATACAGTTCTCTCAGATGATAATGCACTGACAGCAGAAAATACGGATTCACTGTCCCAAAGCTTGGATGATGTTACAGCAGAAGATACGGATTCACTGTCCCAAAGCTTGGATGATGATGTGACAGTTGAGAAAAATAAAGCTGATGAGGGTGTCAAGGGCTCCTCATACGATGCAAGTGATTTTAATGTTGTAATTAATGAATCCATGAATTTAGCTGCAGAAGATGCTCCAGCAGTTATTTTTGAAGTACCTGAAGGTGCTGAAGGTGACATATGGATTGAAAACAATTATTCTGACAGTATTTTGGCTTATGGTCTTGACAGATCACCACTTACCTTAGATGATTTAGATATTGAATCTGCTGGATTATACTTTATTAATGTAACATTTGCCTATGATGATGATGAGGGCTACACCCATCAAATTGAATTGGCTACAGCAACAATTGAAGTAAGGGGATCAGTCTCTCCATCTGATTTTTATGGTAAAAAAACTTATATGACATATGTTACTCATACTGGTATGGAAATCTTTAATATGGAAAATTGTCCTGCTGATGGAGAAATTCTTGCCTTGGTTGATGGCGTTCAAGTTTATAACAGTCCAATTTCTGAAGGGGACACTATTTCAATATCTGATTCAGATTTAGGTATTATGGGTGTAAATGGAGAATATACTGTTAAAGTATTATTCAAGACTACAGACGGCTATCAAATAACAATTGAAGACTTTGATGTAGAGGTCGATGTTGACTCATCATCAGGGGATGATGATGAGGAGGATTATTCTTATCATGGTGACAGTCCTTTATATATAGAATTAAATGATGAAGTTGATGCTTCAAGTTATTATAATTATATTGCTTATATTAGTGATGAGGATTATGTTAATGGTACTGTAAAGCTTTACATTGATGGTACTGAATATTATAATAAGGAACTTAATGGAACAAAAGATTATTTGTTCATTTATCCTAAAGATTTAGATGGAATAGATGTGTTTGATTCAGATTTCCTAGGTAATCACACAGTTAAAGTCACCTATAAAGATCTTAGTGAAGAAAATATAGTTTCATTTATATTTGAACCATATTTCATTATAACTGAAATAAGTACTGAAGAACCTGGATATATTATTTTTAAAGCAGCTGGTGATTTCAATGGAACTGTAAGTTTGTATAATGCAAGTTTGAATGTAGAAGAGGACGTGCCGGAAATGGGTGCAAATATATTGGACAATTATCCAATAAGCGCTTCCTTAAATGTGATTCCATTAAGAATCCTAACTGCAGGATACCACCTATTTTATATTAACTATACAATTGATGGAATAAATAATGACATGTTCTTTAGATCATATGTCAGTGAAAACTCAAAAAACTTAACATCAAGCATATCTGCAAGTAAAGTTGATGTCGGCGGTTCTCTCACCCTTACAGTAACAAGTCCTAAGGTAGGTTATTTGGACTTTTATTTAGATGGAAACTACAAATCTACATATTCAATGTATAATCAAACCAGTGTAAAAGAGGTATTTTCCAATTTAACTAAGGGCCAACATGTTGTTTCAGTTAGCTATGATAATCAAGATGAAAATGATTTGACCTACAACAGAAATTATCTTGTATATGTAGGGGTTGATTCAAATAGCACTGATTCTGATGTTTCAACAACAGATATTTCTACAGCTAGCTTGAAATTGTCAAAAGCAACATTCACCTACAATGCTAAAGTCCAAAAGCCAACACTTACAATAACAAATGGTGTTGCTCTTAAGGAAGGTGTTGACTACACTTTACAATGGTCTGCAGCATCTCCTAAAAAGGTTGGAACATATACTGTAACAGTTGTTGGAATGGGTGATTATGCAGGAACTGTTAAGGCAAGCTTTAAGATTGTAAAGGCTGCAAATCCTTTAGTTGTTAAGGCTAAAACAGTTAAAGTGAAATTTACAACACTTAAAAAGAAGGCACAAAGTCTTGCAGTATCAAAGGTTTTAACATTTTCCAAAAAAGGCCAAGGAACTTTGACTTATGCTAAAGTAAGTGGTAACGGTAAGATCTCTATTAATAAGAAAACCGGTAAGGTTACCATTAAAAAAGGCCTTAAGAAAGGAACCTATAAGATTAAGATGAAAGTTAAGGCATTAGGAAATGCTAATTACAAGGCTTCTGCTTATAAAACAGTTACCTTCAAGATAATTGTTAAATAGGTTTTAGTTTGTTAGTTTCTATTTTAAGTCTTTTAATAGGTTTTTAATATCTTTATTCCTATTTTAAGTCTTTTAATAGGTTTTTAATTTCTTTATTCCTATTTTAAGTCTTTAATTTCTTTATTTCTATTTTAAGTCTTTTAATAGGTTTTAATTTATTAAATTCTATTTTAGATTATTTATATGGTCTTTAATGAATTTAATTCATTTATTTTTTTATTTTTATTTTTTTAATAGATTTTAATATTTAGAAGATTTTCTTAATTTTAGAGTTTAAATTAATTGAAAGGTTTTCTTTCATTTTAGACTTTTATATATTTTAGAAGCTTTTCTTAATTTTAGAGTTTAATTAACTTTACAGGGATTAAATTCCCAATTTCTTTTTTTTAAAATTGAGGTGTCAAATGAAATATAAAAAGCTGATGCTGGTGACTTGTCTCTTGCTAGCAATTTTAACAATTTCTGCTGTAAGTGCAAGTGATTCAGCTATCGAAATAGATGATAATAATGATTATCTCTCAGATAATTTACAAGGTTCTAATAATCTTGATTTGAGTTCAAGCCCTTCTTTAAATTCTGAGGATTCAAATAATCCTGCTTTGAGTTCAAATGAAATTTTACAAAGCTCTTCAAATACATTTACAGATTTAAACAATGTCATTAATGGAAATGAAGATGATGTAATCTATTTGGATTCAAATTATACATATTCTTCTGAGGATTCTGATTTTCAAGATGGAATTCTTATTAATCGTTCTTTAACCATTAACGGTAATGGTCATACAATTGATGCTAAAAGCAGTGCAAGAATTTTTTATGTAGGTGATGGAATTGAAACTCCATTAAATGGAATGCCTACAGTTATTTTTAATGATATTGTTTTTGTCAATGGAAATTCTCCTGATGTACCTGATACATCAGAGGATGAATATGAAACTTCTATGGGAGGGGCAATATTATCTTATAACTTGTTTAGCTATTCTGTTATAAACTGTACTTTCATTAACAATACTGCAGAAGAGGGTGGCGCCATTGCTGGAGCTATGGCCATAAATTGTATTTTTACAAACAATTCTGCATCATCTTCTGGTGGAGCAGCATTTTATATTCTTGCAGAAAATTGTATCTTCAATAATAATACTGCTGTAGATTATGGTGGTGCATTATATTTTGCCCAAGTTATAAACTCCACTTTCAATGATAACACTGTAGGTGATAGAGGTGGAGCTATCTTTGGTGCATTTGTATGTGAAAACAGTAATTTTACAAATAATTCTGCAGGATATGATGGTGGAGCTATCTATGGAGCAGAGGAAATAGTAAATTCCACATTCATTCAAAATCACGCTAAAAATGGTGGTGCATTACATACTGCTGATTCATTAAACTGTATTTTCATGGAAAATTATGCAGAAGACTATGGCGGAGCTGTCTATTGCAGTGAAGATAATACTGTTACAGATTGTATATTGGAGAATAATTTTGCTAATTATGGCGGAGCTATCTGCGGTGGAATTGCCAGCTATTGCAGTTTTGATGCAAACACTGCAAATATTGAAGGGGATGACACTTATAACACAAGTTTAGTCAACAATCCAAATGTTGAAATAAGCTCTTCCATTTATCTTGATGAGTCTATGCTTCGTTATTATTTCCCTAAAAATGCAACAGGTTCCATTAGCATTTATGTTGATGCAGCTGAAGAAGCTTCCTATTCCTCTGAAATTATAACTGGCAAGTGGATAAGACTTTATCCTAATGATTTGGATTTATTAAGTTCTGGAACTTATAATCTTAAGGTAGTCTATTCAGGGGATGAAAATTATGAAAACGAAACTTGGGAAGGAAGTTTAGAGATAGTTGATTATGCCTTTTCAATTATTAGCTTTAATGCTACTGATGGTGAAGGCGAAATGGCTGATGTTATAGTTGAAACCGATAGTGTTTTCACTCTTCCTGAATGTAATTTCACTAAAGAGTATCGTGTCTTTTATGGTTGGAATGTAGGGGATGCCATAAAGCAGCCTGGTGAAAACATCACAGTAAGTGATAATATTATTATCAAGACAGTTTGGAAATTTGATGCAGTATTTGAATCAGGAAAATCTAAAATTTCTTATAAAGCCTATGATGGAAGCACAACATCAATAAATGGTACTTTAATATTAACTGATACTGCTACTGGTGAAGTGCTTGTAAAAAATATTACTATTGGTCCTGTTCAATCCAGTATGAACAATGCTACTGCTAATGAGGGTGCTAATTTGACTGATGTCGCAATCAATCAACTTTTAACTATTGCTCAAACACAGGCAGGCAGCAAAGAGCTTACAGTCAAAAATCAAACAGTTTCAAACTTCACTGCTACTGAAAGATTTGATTATAGAACATATACTTGGATAGGTAATCCTTATGAAGGTGCTGATGACCTTATTAATCAATCAATGATGGAAGGATTTGATAAGGGATTCATGTTGATTGAGGGTAAATACGGTACAATTTGGGAAGGTTCAGTTTTAATGGAAGCTGAATACGAAAGTGATCCTGCTAATTGTGTTGTTAGCTTTAATGCTACTGGCGGTGAAGGAGTAATGGCTGATGTTTCAGTTGAAGCTAATACTGTTTTCATTCTTCCTGAATGTAATTTCACTAAAGAGTATCGTGTCTTTTATGGTTGGAATGTAGGGGATGCCATAAAGCAGCCTGGTGAAAACATCACAGTAAGTGATAATATTATTATCAAGACAGTTTGGAAATTTGATGCAGTATTTGAATCAGGAAAATCTAAAATTTCTTATAAAGCCTATGATGGAAGCACAACATCAATAAATGGTACTTTAATATTAACTGATACTGCTACTGGTGAAGTGCTTGTAAAAAATATTACTATTGGTCCTGTTCAATCCAGTATGAACAATGCTACTGCTAATGAGGGTGCTAATTTGACTGATGTCGCAATCAATCAACTTTTAACTATTGCTCAAACACAGGCAGGCAGCAAAGAGCTTACAGTCAAAAATCAAACAGTTTCAAACTTCAATGCTATTGAAAGATTTGATAATAGAACATATACTTGGATTGATTCTCCTTATGAGGGTGATGATGGCCTTATTTCTTATTCGGATATAGATAGATTCATGTTGATTGAGGGTAAAAACGGTATAATTTGGGAAGGTTCAGTTTTAATTGAAGCTGAATACGAAAGTGATTCCAGTTCTAATATTACTGATGAAAATGAAACTGCTCCGGGCAATGGTACTAGTCCTGGTAATGGTACTGCTCCTGGTAATGGTACTGCTCCTGGTAATGGTACTAGTCCTGGTAATGGTACTGCTCCTGGTAATGGTACTAGTCCTGGTAATGGTACTAGTCCTGGTAATGGTACTAGTCCTGGTAATGAGACTGTTCCTGGTAATGAGACTGCTCCGGGCAATGGTACTAGTCCTGGTTCTGGAAATGCTACAAATGTGGGTACTGCTGCTGATTTACAGAAATTGATTGATAATGCTAAGCCTGGTTCTGTTCTTGATTTGGCAAATAAGACCTATGAAAATGTTTCCAATATTAATATTACTAAAAACATTACACTTAGTGGTGGAGTAATTGTCAGTGATGGTTCTGCAAGTCCATTGTTCAATATTCTTTCAAATGGAAGCGGACCTGATTATGTAAGCATTGCAAACAATGTATTTTACCTTAAGAATGGAGATGTAGTTGTTTTAGCAAATGCAAATAGCTCAAGTCCTAGTTCAATTGATGTTCCGGAAATCAGCATTAAAAACAACAGTTTCCAAGCTGCAAGTGATGATCTTGTTGCAGAATCAGTTACAATTCTAAAACTTGAGTCTTCACTTGGAATACTTAATCCGACAAAGGATATTTCTGTACTTTCTAATTCCTTGGAAAGCGGAATGAAGCCATTTTCATTTGTTGTCAGTGAATATGCATCTACAGATGTTTATATTCCTGAAGGAGGAAACATTGCTCAGAAATTGGCTACTGAAATTGTATGTAACAATATGACCACTAATGCCATTAATATAAATATTGATGGCAGGAATGGTGAATATTTCACCTTTAAATTGGTTGATTCCAATGGAAAGGCATTGGCAAATAAGGATATTGTAGTCGGATTCAATGGCCATGTCTACAGTTATACAACTGATGCTAAGGGCAGTGCGCAGACACAGATTAACCTTGGTGTACAGGGAGGTTATACATTTGCTGTAAGTTTCTTAGGTGATGAGTATTATAATGCAAGCTTTGCTGTAGCGAAAATCACAGTAAATCCAGAACCTGTAAAGCTTACAACTGCAAAGAAAACCTATAAGGCAAGTGCTAAGACTAAGACTCTTACTGCTACTTTGGTTTCATCAAGAGGCTCTGCAATTGCCGGAAAGAAAATCAGTTTCACTGTAAATGGCAAAACATACACAGGAACTACTAACTCCAAGGGACTTGCAACTGTTAAGGTAAGCATTTCCAAGAAAGGAACTTATTCATTTACAGCTAAATTCGCAGGAGACGACAGGTATAAGGCTGTTAGCGTTAAAAACACTTTAAAATTGAGTTAATTGGAATAGTTTTTTAGCTATTTCTTTTAATTTTTTCTTTTTTTAGAACTTTAAGTCATTCTTTCTTTTTTTAAATTAATTTTATCTTTTTTTAGAACTTTAAATTAATTTTAATAATTTTTTTCTTTTATTTACAATTTTAAATAGATTTTAATATTTTTTTTTCAATTTTAATAATTTTTTTCTTTTATTTACAATTTTAAATAGATTTTAATAATTTTTTTTCAATTTTAATAATTTTTTTCTTTTATTTATAATTTTAATTTATTCAAGTTTTTTCTTTAAAACTCGAACTTTTTTTATCAAAAAAGACAATTTTATATGTCTTTGTTCAAATTTTATAATAAAATTTAAATAGAAACCGACTCTATAAGTATATATATCTTTTGTTTAGAAATTCATGTTTTTTTTACATAATTTGTTTAAAAAAAATATAATAATTTTAATTTTGCGTTTTTTTACAGAATTTGTTTAAAACTATTAGAATTTTACGTTTTTTTTAAAGAATTTGTTTAAAAAAAATATTAAAATTTAATATTTTACGTTTTTTTACACAACTATTAAAAAATAATAATTCTTTCAATCTATTTAATTGGAGCTTGTTCAAATGAAATATAAAAAACTAATGCTTGTAAGTTTATTCTTACTGGCTGTCTTAACAATAGGGGCTGTTAGTGCCATTGATGATACATCATCATCTCAAGATGACAATGGAATAACAGCAGAAAATACAGATTCACTGTCTTTCAGCTTGGATGAGGCTGTGACAGTTGATGATAATGGTGCAGATGATGATATTTCCACATCTGAAGATAAAAAATCAAGTCTTCAAAATTCACTAAGTGCAGGTACAAAAGCAGCAGCAAATAATGCCAGTGAATTACAGGATTTAATAGACAAGTCTAAAACTGGTGCAATTTTAGACTTGGCAAATAAGACCTATGCAAATGTCTCTAATATAGACATTTCCAAAAGCATTACAATCAGTGGCGGAACATTTATCAGTGATGGTTCCGGTAGTCCAATATTCAACATACTTCCTTATAAGGATGGATTTGATTATGTAAACATTACAAACAATGTATTTTATCTTAAAAATGGAGATGTAGTTGTTTTAGCTACTGCAGAAATTTCAAATCCTAGTTCAATTGAAATTTCAGAAATCAACATTAAAAACAACAGTTTCCAAGCTGCAAGTGATGATCTTGTTGCAGAATCAGTTACAATTCTAAAACTTGAGTCTTCACTTGGAATACTTAATCCGACAAAGGATATTTCTGTACTTTCTAATTCCTTGGAAAGCGGAATGAAGCCATTTTCATTTGTTGTCAGTGAATATGCATCTACAGATGTTTATATTCCTGAAGGAGGAAACATTGCTCAGAAATTGGCTACTGAAATTGTATGTAACAATATGACCACTAATGCCATTAATATAAATATTGATGGCAGGAATGGTGAATATTTCACCTTTAAATTGGTTGATTCCAATGGAAAGGCATTGGCAAATAAGGATATTGTAGTCGGATTCAATGGCCATGTCTACAGTTATACAACTGATGCTAAGGGCAGTGCGCAGACACAGATTAACCTTGGTGTACAGGGAGGTTATACATTTGCTGTAAGTTTCTTAGGTGATGAGTATTATAATGCAAGCTTTGCTGT
>NZ_CALCYR010000290.1 GCF_937906425.1 uncultured Methanobrevibacter sp.
AAAAAAACAAATATTTATATTAAATTTAATATAATTGATCAAATGTGGGCTGTACCATATAGATATAAATACTATGAAATTCCTCAAGAACAAATTGAAGATTTTTTAAGTGGGAAAATAAATTTTAATTTTACTGTTGATATAAATGATTTAATAAAAAACGAAAAAGACTTAGAATTATTTAGAATAGATAATTTAGATATGACTTATTGGAAGAAATTTATTTTTTTAAACAGTTTTTTGTTGTGTTAAATTTAAAATTTTGTATTTAGTTAAGAATTTCAATTTAAAAATGTTTAATTTAATAAATTTTAATTTTTTTAATTTTAAGTAAAGAATTTTAATTTAATAAATTTTAATTTTTTTTTTAATTTTTAGTAAAGGATTTTAATTTAATAAATTTTAATTAATAAACTTTAATTTTCATATTAAAAAATAGGTGTAAAATATGTCAAATACTGAAAAAGTCATTTGTTTAGTTGATGGTGAGCATTACTTGCCTGTAACTAAATCTGCAGTAGATTCAATTTCCAGTTTGGATCATATAGAAATCATTGCTCTTATTTTTATAGGGGGAACTGAAAAGCTTAAGTTGGGGGATGAGGATACATACAGCGACATCTTGAACGTTCCTGTATTCTTCGGACCTGACAAGCATGAAATTCCCTATGATTTGATTGAGGAAAAAATCATTGAATTAGGTATTGATAAGGTAATTGACTTAAGTGATGAGCCTGTATTGGATTATGCAAAACGTTTCAATATAGCATCAATTGTACTTTCCTGCGGTGCGGTTTATGAAGGTTCTGACTTTAGGTTTGAACCGATTACACAATATGACATTATGGAAAAGCCATCTATAAAGATTCTTGGAACAGGTAAGAGAATAGGAAAAACCGCCGTTTCAGGATTTGCTTCCCGTTTGATTGATAAGAACAATTATAATCCCTGTGTTGTGGCAATGGGTCGTGGAGGGCCTGAAGAGCCTGAGATTGTTCATGGCGGTGAAATAGAAATTAGGCCAGAATATCTTCTTGAGCAATCAAACAGAGGTGTTCATGCTGCAAGTGACCATTGGGAAGACGCTCTTATGAGCCGTATCTTAACCATAGGTTCAAGACGTTGCGGTGGAGGAATGGCTGGCGATGTATTTTTCACAAATATGGAAAAGGCTGCAAGGAAGGCAAATTCTGAAGACTGTGAGTTTGTGATTTTTGAGGGAAGTGGTGCTGCAATACCACCAATCAAGACAAACAAGAATATAGTTCTTGTTGGTGCCAATCAGCCAATTGAAAACATCAAATCCTATTTTGGCCCATTCAGAATAAGATTAGGGGATTTGGTTATTATTACAATGTGTGAAGAGCCGATGGCAAGCGCTGAAAAAATCAGAGAAATTGAGGAGTTTATTGGAGAAATCAATCCGAATGTTGATTTCATCTCTACAGTATTTAGGCCTAAGCCTTTGGGAGACATTGAAGATAAGAAGGTTTTATTTGTAACCACTGCTCCAGAATCCGTAAGGGATGTTTTAATTGATTATCTTGAGGAGAAATATGCCTGTACTGTTGTTGGATTAAGTTCCCACCTATCCAACAGGCCTCTATTGCAGGAGGATATTGACAAATATAAGGATGATGTTGACTGTATCATAACTGAACTTAAGGCTGCAGCTGTTGACGTTGTTACAAAGGAAGCCATTGAGTCTGGAATTGAACTGATTTACTGTGACAATATTCCTGTACCTATTGGCGAGAATTATCCTGACTTGGAAAAATCCATCTTGAATCTTGTAGATTCTGCCATAGATGATTTTAATGGGGAGTAATTAAGATTCAAATATGATTTCATAAATAAATTATTTAATGAATCATTAAATAATGGTTTAGATTCTTTATTTTCAAATATTTTATTTTAAGATTTTGATAATTTAATGTGTGGTAAAATGACTAAAATTTGTCCTGATTGTGGAAAAGAGCAAGAAGATATTAATAAGTTTTGTAAAAATTGCGGTTGCAATTTGCTTAATGTAGCAAGTGTTGATGGCAGCAATGGTTCTGATAATGTGTCTGCAAGTTTCGGAGGTGCTGGAGCTGTTGATGATGGAATTAAAAGATGCAGCGTATGCGGAACTGAACTGATTCGTAATGAAAAGTTCTGTCCTCACTGTGGTCAAAGAACTGGTTTAGGGGGAGTTCATGCTTCTTCTGAAGGCAGTTTTGCAGGAGGATTTGATTCTTCTGAAGGTAGTTCTGCAGGAGGATTTGATTCTTCTGAAGCCAATACTAATTCTGATGGTAGTTCTGCTGGTCAATCTGGCTATTCAAGAGGAACTTTTTCAGATTCCCAAACAAATCAAAGAAAGCCGGCAAAGAAAAAACATCCTATATTGTCTTTAGTTTTATCATTTTTTTATCCGGGGCTTGGACAGATATATAATGGAGAAACCTTGAAGGGAATATGTTTTATATTTGCAGCAATTATACTGGCATGCAGTGCTTTTATAATTGGCGCTTTAGGATATATTTTATTTTGGATATTTTGGGTCTATGCATTGTACAATGCATATACCGTTGCTAAGAGAATAAATGAGGGAACCTATATTATAGAAAAATAAAAAATCAATTAAAATAAGTTTAAATGGGTTTAATATTTTTTAATAGTTTAATAGTTTTTTTAGGTTTAATAGTTTTTAATAGGTCTAAATAAGATTAAATAAAGATTTGAATTAGATTAAAATTAGATAAAATTAGGATTAAAATTTGATTAATTAGGATTAAAATTTAGTTTAAAATTTAGTTTAAAATTTAGTTTAAAATTTAGTTTAAAATTTAGATTAAAATTAGGATTAAAATTATTAAAATTATTAAAATTATTAAAATAAGTCAAATAAGTAAAATAAGTAAAATAAGTATTTTTTAAAGTTTAAAAATTCTATTTTTTCAAATAAAATTTATTAAACTTTAAATTCTTTTTTTTATTTATTCATGGAATGTTTCAGGGTAATACTTGTCAATTCTACTTACATAGAAGTATAATACAATTATTTCAATTATTCCTCCAATGATGTTTGCTAAATTGATTCCATAGTACACTCCCATGTCCTTAAGTCCAATAAATAAGAAAATGCAAATCAGAGTCAATACAATTTGCTTAAGGAAAGTAAATCCAAGGCTGTAAGATCCTTTTCCAAAACTTTGGAATATGAATCCTGAAATGATACTTAAACTGCTGAAAACAACATAAACAGAAAGAATGATGGTAATTTCACTAATTTCCTTATTTAATCCTGCCCCACCAAAGAGCATTGCCAGCTGATTTGAAAAAACCGCAGTCAATATGCCTACTATTAATGCTCCTGCAAATCCTATTATGTGGGTGTATTTAAACATCTCATGAATTGTTTGTGTTCTTCTTGCACCGTATAAAGCACCGAATACGCTTATTGCACCTGTTCCTATTCCTACAGGAATCATGATTCCAATACTTACAAGTCTCCATACTGTGGTGAAAACTGCAACTGATGTTGTTGTTGCAACCCAAACCAAGATTATGTTGATTACCATACTGAAAATGGACATTAAAATCTGTTCCATACTTGCTGGAACTCCTACGCCAATGATGTCCTTGTAGATTGCGGAACTTCTTTTATAGCTTCTCATGTCAAGCAATGTTTCATTTTTAAGATATGTCCAGTAGATAAAGAGGAGCAAACCTATTAGGTTGGCAAGAACTGTTGCGATTGCAGCTCCCTTAACCTCCATATTGAATGTGTAGATAAATATAGGGTCTAGGATGATGTTTAATATTGCTGAAACTGCAAGAGGTATTGTAGCCTTTGTTCCCTTGTTTTCAGATCTGTAGACTCCACTGAACACATTTGTTACGATGATTGTGAAACTGCCTAGCATAATCCAGAATCCATAGCTTTTGGCAAGTTCCAAAACATTTGCCCCGCCGATTGCAATGAGTATCGGTTCAAGGAATATGATGATTATTGCTGGGATGACTATACTTGCAATTACACTTAGGATAAGTCCATGGACACCGCTGTTACCCGCATCCTCAAATCTATCAGCTCCGATAAAACGTGCTATTGAAGAGTTTACGCCGGAACTTATTCCTATTCCAACACCTATTGTAATGATGAATAATGGTGTCACAATTCCGATTGCCGCAAGTGCTTCAGCTCCAAGTCCGCTAACCCACATTGCATCTGCAATATTGTTGACCATGGTTAAAAGAAGTGATATGATCATTGGAATGCTTAATCCAATAACACTTTTTTTAGGTTCGTTTAACAATGCATCTATTTCCATGATTCAGACTCCGCAGATGGAGCACATACTAAACCTATGGAATGATTTAATATAATTTTATAGAAAAAATTTCCTTGCATAATATCACTGAATTTTTTTATAAGAATATGGATATCTTTGTATCCGTACTACTTTTATTTAGAAATAGTTTGAATAATTATGTTAAATTGATTATTTTAATCAGTTTTTTTTAAACTTTTAAATGATTTTCATTTTTAGTTTGTTTTTTATAAAACTTTTTATTTTTAATTTTTTAAATGATTTTCATTTTTAGTTTGTTTTTTATAAAACTTTTTAAGAAAGCCCATTTAATTTTTTCATGTATTATTGAATAAATCCATAATTTTTTATCTGCAATAATTTAACAAAAAATAATTTTTATGAATATTTTTTAAATATTGTTCAAAATTATAAAAATTTTTTTCTTATATAAATGCTTTATATAATATATAAATGGCAATTATGTTATATTATCATTAATACATTGTTTTAAAATAGTTATATTTAATATACTATATTTTAAGATAATTATTCAACAAAATAGATTATATTATTTATTATTTAAAAATCTTTGTATTTTTAACTTTTCTTATCTGAAATTTTTTTTATTTTTAAAAAACTTGGTTTTATTTTTTTTAATTTTTTTTAAGTTAGTTTTTTTTAAAAAACTTAGATTAAATTTTTTTCAAATCTCTTGGTTTTTTCTTTAAAAAAAATTAAATTTCAATTATCCTAAGGTTTAAATATTTTATTAAACTTATATATTTATGAATAATTTTTTATAATACTATATATTTATTAAAGTATAGATATGGTGAATTTTAAGGCAATATTTGTTTTTTATTGTCTCTTTTAAAATTTTTGCCTTTTTAAGTTTATAAAATTCAATTATAAAAAGATTATATTGATAAATTAAATGATTAAATTAAATAAATTAATTAATGATGGGTGATAGCTTGAAAGTTATTATTGATGCAGCTAATGTTGCTCATTTTCAAAAAGAAGAAGGTTCAAAGGCTAAATTAAAAAACATTACCTTGGCTGTTAAGGCTTTGGAAAAGGGTCATCATGACTTTTTAATTATAGCTGATGCTTCATTACGTCATAATATTGATGATAAGGAGACTTTTGTAAGATTGGTTAATGACGGCATAATTGATGAGGTTCCAGTTGGTACCATTGCTGATCATTATATTCTTGAAATTGCCGATGAGGAAAATGCAAAGGTTTTGTCTAATGATAAGTTCAGAGATTTCATGGCTGAATTCCCAGATATCAACAGTATGAGAATATCCTTTTCAATAAAGGGTGATGAATTGATTATGGGTAAAACCAAAAAACCTAAAAAGGTTAAAAACCTATTGCAAAACATCTGTGATGAAATCTTAAATGAATTGGATAGGAAAAGATGGGTTGTATATACTGGAAAGGAAACAACCAAGTTCACTCCCCTCAATGTGGCAAAACAGGCTATTTTAATTCTTGATCAATCAGAACAGGATAACATGTCCTCTAAAATTGAAGGAATCTTCTCCAGATTGCCAATGTTTGACAAGGTAATGGAAATGGTTGATGATGTAGAGACATCAGTTCCATATGTGATCTTTGTTCTAGTTCATCCTAAAGATTATAAGGCTGCAGTTAAGGATGCAGGTAATATTTCAGTAACTGTTGCAGACAGATTAAGACTTGTACATAAGCCTTTAATTGCAGTTCGTAACGATTTATTCATTAAACCCGGTTATTTCGGTTTGAATATTGTTTTGACTGATGAGGTGGAGGACAATGCTCCATACAATATTGAGATTCAGACAAATACATATGATGAGATATTCATTAAGAAGAACTCCAGAAACATTGCAAGTACAATTGCAGGAAGATTAGGTTCCTGGAAGTTCCCATTTGTATCAGTTAAACCGAATATGATTTTGGAAAAACCTGGAGACTTTGAAATTTATTTGGAAAAGAATACTAAGAAAAAAGACAAGAAGGATAAGAAATAATCTAATTGAAATGGGTTAAATATTAATATGCATGAAAAATATTTTAAAATGTTTTATTTTAAAAAGAAAGTATTCTTAAGTTATATTTTTTTAAAACCTTTTATTTTAAAAAGAAAGTATTCTTAATTATATTTTATTAAAACTTATTAGGGGGTCAATTATGGCTGATCATGGTTTATTGAGAAGTGTTATTTCATTAATTACAAAACATGATATAATTAGTATAGGTACTAAGTATTTCCCAACCACTCCAATAGAAACAGAGTATGTGGACATGTTTAATTACACTCAAACTATGCTTATGGAAATCGATAAGGCTCATATTACTACAGAAAGTATTTTTACTAATTTGGTTAGGGATGTAGGTCGTGAAAACATTCCTGAAAATCATAGTTTTTATGAATTGCTTCCGGCTCAAGATAAGGTAGAGGAATATGCACTTGTAAGTAATATCATAATGGGTAGTGACCGTTATATGTATATTGAGCTTTCAGAACCATCCTATATCATTAATTATTTTACTGACATTATTATTAAAGAAAAAGGAGAGATTATTGAAAGAAGTGAAACTGAGCTTGTTTCAAAACTTATGAGCAAGAATGATGCAATCCGTGTAGCAATCAAGCTTGTTGGAATAGGGCTTGACAATGGAATTCGTGTAAGGGCTGCTGCCGGAATGACAGGTGCTGCAGCTATTGAAAGGTCAATCAAGTTCAACAAGGAGGTTGGAGACGTTCCTGGAGTTGCATTTACAAAGCTCGGCGGTGAATATGCCCTTGTTTTGGACAGTCCATTCACATTAGGTGAATCAGAACCGCCTGAATATCAACAATATCTCTTCATTGATATTGTAAACTCAACCGATTTCATTTCCAAGCATGGTAGAAACAAGCTTGTTGAATTGATGACAAGTGTAAAGGAGTTTATGGAAGACTGTGATGGAAAAATTGAAGGTTATCGTGAAGGTGGAGATGACTTAATCGCAAGATTCCCTAGTAAGGATGTAGCTATTCGTGCAGGTTTGGACTGTGCATGGTTTATTCTCAATAATGGTGCCAAAGTTAAGATTGGTATTGGAAGAAGCAGAAGGGAAGCTGGTGAACGTGCAAATATTGCAGAGGGAATTAAGGGTTTCGGCCCATTGTCCTTGGTGGTATTTGACTTGGCAAATGGTTTATATGCATACAATGTTCCATCCGACTTTTCAAGAACCTTGTGCGATCTCTTTGCAAACAAGAAGGGAAAACTGATAACTGCCTTTTTATTGGTATTTATATTGTCCTACTTGCTTGCGATTATGGGAATGGGCATTTACGGCTTTTTGGTTTTAATAATAATTGTGGCTTATTACACTTACAAGTAAATAAGTTAATTACAACTAAAGCAATTTTAATTTATTAATTTTGCTCAGTTTTTTAATTTAAATTTAATTTATTAATTTATTAATTTTGGTCAGTTTTTTAATTTAAATTTAATTTATTAATTTATTAATTTTGGTCAGTTTTTT
>NZ_CALCYR010000291.1 GCF_937906425.1 uncultured Methanobrevibacter sp.
TGACTTTGGTAAGGTGGCTAACCTGGATAAACTTATTGACGAAATGAGAATTAGTGAAGATTCCCAAGCTGCAGGAAAATAAGGAGGCAATTTTATGGTAGAACAAGATACAATTGAATTGGTGGAAAAAGTCTTAAAGAAAAATAAAATTGACTTTCCTAAAAGTTATGTTGAAGATTTAGCAGACGCTTATGAAAGAAGAGATTTAACCGATAAGGAGTTAAACACTTTGGTTCTTAAGGTACAGGAAGCTTATGAACGTGCTCATATTGAAGCGGGTGAAGCTGTTGGTACTGTTGCAGCACAATCTGTTGGAGAACCGGGTACTCAGATGACCATGCGTACTTTTCACTATGCAGGGGTAGCAGAGTTAAACGTAACTCTTGGGCTTCCTAGGTTAATTGAAATTGTGGATGCCAGGAAAAAGATTTCCACACCTACAATGGATATTTTCTTTGAGGAAGAATATAAAAATGATGAGGAATTCGTTAGAAAATTAGCTAACCAAATTGGTAAAAGTACTATAAAGGATGTTTTGTCATTTTATAAGTTAGACTATGGTAACATGAGAGTATTGGTTACTCTTGATGAAGAAAAAATCCAATCCAAAAGGTTGGAATACAATAAAATTATTGAACGTGTTGAAAAGCATTTTAAAAATGTTGAAATTGATGGTAATGAACTTATCTTCCAACCTCAAAAGAACGCCCTTAGGGAACTTAGGCTTTTAGGGGATAAGGTTCGTGAGTTACAAATCAGTGGTACAAAAAATATTGGAAAGGTTATTGTCCGTAATGACGGATCAGAGTTTATTCTTCAAACCGAAGGTTCCAACCTTGGAGCCTTATTCAAGATTGAAGGCATAGACAAGGTAAGGACAACCACCAATGACATTCATGAAATTGAAACCGTTTTAGGTATTGAAGCTGCACGTAATGCCATTATCCATGAGTTAAACAGCACTCTTGAAAACCAAGGTTTAAGTGTGGACATTAGACACATCATGTTGGTTGCTGATATGATGACTTCTGAAGGTGTTGTAAAATCCATTGGAAGACATGGTATTAGTGGTGAAAAATCAAGTGTTCTTGCTCGTGCGGCATTTGAAGAGACAGGTAAGCATTTGCTTCATGCAAGTATTAGGGGAGAAGTTGACGACTTAACAGGTATTATTGAAAATATTATTATTGGTCAACCTATACCTCTTGGTACTGGTTCAGTAAGTGTTACAATGAAACCAGACGTTTATGAATAGTTATTGGTTAATTGAGTATTAATTATTTGATTTAAAATTAATTGGCCTTTAAGAGAGTCTTAATTAATTTTATTTTAAATATTTAATATTTTTATTTAATTGACTTTTAAAATTTATAAAAAATTATAATATTAATATTTTTATTTAATTGTTTAAAATTATTTTAACATTGTTTATATAGTTTTATTATTGTTTAAAATTATTTTAAACGCTTAAAAAGTTTATTCATGTTTATATTATTTTTTTAAATTTTTAAAAATTATTTTTAATTATTTTTAATTATTTTTAATTATTTTTAGTTATTTTTAATTATTTTTAATTATTTTTAGTTATTTTTAATTATTTTAATTAATTATAATTTCATAAATATTTTTTAAAAAAGAATAATTTATTAATGTTCTATTAAATTTCAATAAATTTGTAAAAACTTTTAATAAATAATTTTAAAATGATTTAATTTTAATCATAGTTTGAAACTTTGTTTTATTTTCCTTGATTTTGATTAAATTCAATTTTTATCAAATTTTTGAATTTTATATTTTTAATTGCATAATGATTTGATTTAGGCAAATTTTTTAAAATTTCCTTGATTTTATCAATAAATTATAAATAATAGATTTAAAATAATTAAATGTAATAGTTTAATTTTGATATATGTTATTTAATTTTATTTATTAATTTTTTTAAATTTTTATTATTAAATTAATAGCACATATTTTATTACTCTATGAATAATTTTAGTCTGGAGTAAGATATTTTATCTTATTTTAGATTTTTTATCCTGATTAATTGATGTTGGGCATGGATCCATTATAATTTGATATTAATTTCGATTCATTATTAAATTTATTAGGGTCTTGATTAGTATTTTTTAATTTGGATAGTTTATCTTAAAGATAAGAACTTTTTATCTTGAGAAAGATATAGAATTTTTCTAATTGAAAATTTAGGAGGCAGATGATGGATATAGAAAGAGGAATAAGAGTTGCAGTAGATACAGGAGATGTTACTCTCGGCTCTGAAAAATCTATTCAATCTTTAAAATTAGGTAAAGGCAAACTTGCAGTTGTTGCAGCTAACAGTCCTAAAGAAATTTTAGAAGATGTGGAATATTATGCTGAACTTTCTGAAATTCCTTTCATTGTATATGAAGGTACAAGTGTAGATTTAGGTTCTGTTTGTGGTAAACCTTTTACTGTAGCTACTTTAATCATAAACGATCCAGGAGATTCTACTATCTTAGAAGCAAAGGAGTAGATTTTTGTGTCTATTAAATTTAATGCAAATGATATGAGATTCATTGCTCTTTTTGAGAGTATGACTGGTGCAATGGTAAAGGATTGTATTATTGATGATGAAAATTCCAAGGTAACATTTGTCGTTAAGAATGGTGATATGGGTTTGGCTATTGGTAAAGGCGGAAGCACAGTTACTAAAGTTAAAAAAGCAGTTGGCAGAGGTGTGGAAATCATTGAGTTCAATGATGATCCTGCCCAATTTATAAAAAATATTTTATCTCCTGCTGAACTTAAATCCATTAAAGTTGTTACCAATAATAATGATGAAAAAATAGCTTTTGTCAATACTGATTCTTCCAATAAAAGAATTGCTATTGGTAAAAATGGAATTAACATCGAAAGAGCAAAATTATTAGCTAAAAGACAACATAACATAAGTAATATTGTTTTAAAATAAATAATAGTTCTTATTTTAATTCTTATGGTCTTTTATTTTTGCATTATTTGTTTATGAAAAAGTATTAATCAGATTAATTTTAATAATTGTCTTAAATGATTTAATTGTCTTTATTGTTTTTAATTATTTAATTAAATAATTATTTTTAAT
>NZ_CALCYR010000292.1 GCF_937906425.1 uncultured Methanobrevibacter sp.
ATCTGATCGTGACTGGAGTTCAGACGTGTGCTCTTCCGATCTGAAAAAAAATTAAAATTAAAAATTAAAATTAAAATAAAAATGAAATAGAAATTAAAATGAAATAAAAATAAAAATAAAAATTTATGACAAAGTCATAAACTTAAGAAGATCTGTCTATTACAAAGTCAGCCAAAGCAATCAACATGTCTTTAGCTTCAGAATCTTCAAGTATGTCAATAGCCTTTTTAGCTCCTTCAATGTTTTCAAGTGCTAAATTATGAGCATATTCAATAGATCCATATTTATTGAATAAGTCAATAGCCTCATTAACATTCTCTTGAGAGGAATCCTCTTCTTTTAAAATTTCAAGTAATCTTTCGTTGTCTTCTCCTTCAGATTCAGCCAAAGCCTTAACAACCATAAGAGTCATTTTACCTTTAGCAATATCACTGCCGACAGGCTTTCCCAAATCAGCCTCATCACTGATTACATCTAAGTAATCATCTTGAATCTGGAAAGCGATTCCAATCATACGACCATATTCATAAAGCGCTGTAACGGTTTCCTCATCTGCACCGCCCATGATTGCACCAGCCTTGGTTGCAGCAGCAATCAAAGCACCTGTTTTCTTATAGATCATTTTGGAATATTCCTCTTCAGTAACATCAAAATTACCTTCAAAACTCATGTCGGAAGCTTGACCTTCACAGATTTTAACACAGGCATCTGCTACGGTAGCCAATGCATTAGCTACATGTTCAGGTTCTGCATTATCATCCTTGGATAAAATAACCATTTCAAAGGCTTTTGAAAACAAGGTATCTCCAGCCAAAATAGCTAATGGTTCATCCCATACCTTATGTACTGAAGGCATACCTCTTCTCATATCGTCATCATCCATGATGTCATCGTGGATAAGTGAAAAAGTGTGAATAAGTTCTATTGCAGCTGCTGTTTTTAAGGCATCCTCCTTATTTCCCCCAACAGCTTCAGCAGATATTAATGTTAAAGCTGGTCTAAGCATCTTACCTCCAGCTTTGGTTAAATAAATTGAAGCGTCTTGTAATTCTTGTGGTTCAATAACACCTAAGTTTTCTTCAATAGTAGCAACAACATCTTTAGAATATTCTTTTAAAACATCTGTAACATTAGACATATTTTCCCTCTAAAAATTAAAATAATTTTTTAAAAACCATCTAATTAAAAATTAAAATAAAAAATAAAATTTAAGAATGAAAATTAAAATTAAAACTTTATTTTTTTTAAATAATTAAAATTTAAAACTTTATTTTTTTAAATAATAAAATTTAAAACATTAATTTCTTAAATAATAAAATTTAAAACTTTATTTTTTTTAAATAATTAAAATTTAAAACATTATTTCTTAAATAATTAAAATTAAAATTTATAAAAATATTTTATTTTGAGTGAATTAAATGTAAATAAAATAATTTTTTATAATTTT
>NZ_CALCYR010000293.1 GCF_937906425.1 uncultured Methanobrevibacter sp.
TGAAAAAATAATAAATTAATTTTTAAAATTTAAAAATAGTAAAAAAAGATTATAGAATTAATAAAATAATAATTTAATTAAGAAATTATAATCCTACCAATTGGCCGATTAAAACAATAACAAAACCGACTACTCCAATAATAGCAATACCTATTGCAGTAACTTTAGCAAAGTCAAAGTATTCTTCACGGTCTGGTTTTTTAGCAACTCTTATAACTCTTTTACATTGTTTTAAAAAATCACTAGCTTCTTCTTGAAAAGTCATTAATATCACACAAATTAAAAATTTTAAAAATTTAAAATAATTTAATATTATTTAATTTCATATAAGAATAAAATTAAAAATAATTTAAAATAATTTAATATTTATTTAATTTCATATAAGAATAAAATTAAAAATAATTTAAAATAATTTAATAATTCTTTAATAATTATTTAATATTTATTTCTTTTTTATAATTATAAAATAAAAAATAGATAAATTAAAAATAATTTATCTAGAAGATGCCATCTAGGAATTGGTCTAAAGGATCGTCAGGTGTTTCTCCACCTAAGATTTCTTCTCCTTCAAACTCGTCCTCAAAATCGCCGTCTTCAAATTCATCATCAGAAGCATATGCATTGTATTCAGATTTTACACCGGAAACTACAATTGTAGTTCTAATCATGTTGTGTAATTCTTCATCAATTTGAGCTCCCCAAATAATGTTAGCTTCAGGATCTAATCTGTCAGCAACAATTTGCACAATCTTTTCAGCTTCATTCAATGTAAGATCGGAACTACTTGAAATGTTAATCAATGCGCCTTTAGCATTGGAAATGTCAATATCAAGTAAAGGACTGCTTAAAGCTTCGTGTACAGATTCAATTGCTCTGTCTCCAGATTCAGATTCACCCATACCAATCATAGCCATTCCGGAACCTTTCATGATAGACTTAATATCAGCGAAGTCTAAACTTACAAGTCCAGGTTTGGTAATCAATTCGGTGATTCCCTTAACAGCTCTTCCTAAGATTTCATCTGAAACCATGAAAGCCTTGTTTAAAGGAAGGTTAGGAGCAACTTCCAATAATTTGTCATTAGGAATTACAATTACGGTATCTGCGTTTTCTTGGAGTTTTGCTAAACCGATTTCAGCATTCTCTCTTCTTTTTACACCTTCAGCAGAGAAAGGCATGGTAGCAACAGCAACAGTTAAAGCACCGGATTTCTTAGCTACCTTTGCAATGATTGGAGCAGAACCGGTACCAGTTCCACCACCAAGACCGCAGGTAACAAAGACCATGTCTGATCCTTCTAACTCTCCTCTGAGGTCTTCTTCACTTTCTTCAGCAGATTCTTCACCTACAGTAGGTTCTCCACCTGCTCCAAGACCGCCACAAGTTTGTCTTCCTAAAAGTAATTTTTTATCAGAATTACTGTAAAATAAATCTTGAGCATCAGTATTTACTGTAATGGTTCTTGCACCTTCGATACCGATTTCAGTTAATCTGGAAATGGTATTATTTCCAGCTCCTCCAGTACCAACTACAGCAATATTAGCACGACTTGCTTTAATTAATTGTATTAATTCATTATCTAAATCATCATCTGATTTTTTAGGAGTATTGGATTCAATACTTTTCTCAGAGTCTTTGATTGCATCATCTATAAATTTCACTTGTTAACCCCACAGTTATAGATCGGAAGAGCGTCGTGTAGGGAAAGAG
>NZ_CALCYR010000294.1 GCF_937906425.1 uncultured Methanobrevibacter sp.
TACTAATTTGATTAATACTGTAAATAATGATTTATCTACTAGAATTACCGATGAGACTGAAAGTCTTACAAGCCTAATTAACAATGTAAATAGTGAGCTTTCTACTCAAATCACAAATACTAACAATGAATTGACAACTCAGATCAATAACAACAAAGAAGAACTCAATACTCAAATTAATAACAACAAAGAAGAACTTAACACTCAGATTAATAACAATAAGGAAGAACTTAATAATCAAATAACAGAGAATAAAAATGAATTAACTACTCAAATCAACCAGGTTCAGTCAGATATGGCTAAATATGAAGTTAAAGAAAACTCTGATGGAACATATACTCTTATAATTACAGACCCAACAGAATAGAGGTGTGCGTATGAAAAATGTTATAAAAAAGACCTTTATTTTGCTCTTAACACTATGTATTTTGGCACCGACAACAGATATTACGGTTTTCGCTGAAGAAGATACAACTGTTAAAAATGTAAATGATCTTGATAATTCAGTAGTGCCACATACACATATTTATCAGACCATGTATGATGATACATATCACTGGCAGCAGTGTATTACCTGCGGAAATATTACTAATAAAACAACTCATACACTAAAGGGTAATGGCGGTTCGAAGACTTATTGTGAAAATGGCTATTATAATACAATGGTAATGTCCTATTCAGTTAAGTTTGCTTCATCATTCTATGCTCCATTCAGGGAAGCTGCATGTTCCGCTCCATCTGCAGGAAATAGAAAATCCTATCAAATGGATCCTGCAAATGCACGTGAAGCCTTAAGGGAAGCTGAACTTGATGTAATTGAAGGAGCCGACTTCCTGATGGTAAAACCTGCATTGCCTTGCCTTGATATTATAAAATCAGTTAAGGACAACTTTGACTTGCCTTTGGTAACATATAATGTTAGCGGAGAGTATTCAATGATAATGGCCGGAATTGAAAACGGTTATTTAACTGAAGATGCAATTATGGAAGCTTTATTGTCCATTAAAAGGGCAGGAGCTGATTTGATTATTACCAATTTCGCTCCTTATGCTTTGGATCATTTATAAATTATACTATTTTGGAGAAAATTAATGATTAAGAACTTATGATTGGATTCTCAGATTAAGTAAATTTGGAAAATTAAAAGAAATTTATTTGATTTGGTGCATTTAGGTAAAGTATTAGAGAATTTATTTGATTTGATGCATTTAGGTAAAGTATTAAGAGATTTATTTGATTTGATGCAATTTGGGAGATAATTTTATGGAAGCAAAAGAAATTGCAAAATTGGCTCAATTGGCTTCAGTTCTTGAAGTCAGCGGTTATCCGAAGCCTGGAAATGTTCATAGAACCCGTAACTATGATGATATGGTTTTTGAAGATTTTATCATTAGTGGGGTTGTTATTGGAAACACTATGGAAGAGGTGGCTAGTCAAGCAAAATCATTGGATGAGCCTTCTGGTGCAGAATTAGGTAAATATATTCTTCAATCAGTAAGTGAAACCGACAAGTGGATTGCAAACAACACAAATCTTGGTATTATGATGATGTGCATTCCAATTGCAGCAGCCGCTTCAATAAGTGATTCCTTTGATGAAATTCAGGAAAATATAGCTAAGTTAATGGATGCAACAACTGTAGATGATGCATGCAACCTTTATGATGCAATAAACATTGCAGATGCTGGCGGAATGGGAGATCAGGACGAATTTGACGTAATGAGTGAAAAGGCCAAGGACGAATTGCGCGCTAACAATCAAACAATGTTTGATGTTTTAAAAATCTCTGCAGGATGGGACAGATTGGCAAATGAGCTTACTTCAAAAATGCCTGTTTGTTTTGATATAGGTTTTCCTTGCTTTATTAATGTATGGAACAATTGTGAAGATGTTGATGTTATCAACAAGGCTACAGTATTAACTTTCATGACAATATTATCTGAAATTCCAGACACTCTTATTTCAAGAAAGTATGGGGATGAAATAGCCCAATCAGTTAGTGACAAGGCTAAGGAAGTATTGTCCTTTAAGGATGATTGTGACTTTAAGGAAAAACTATTGGAATTTGATGATTATCTTTATGAAAATAAGTATAATCCTGGAACCACTGCTGATTTAACTGCAGCATCCATATTTTTAAGTTATTTGTCTAAAGAGTTTTAGTTCTCTTTAGATTAATCACTTTCTTCTTTTTTTATTTTTTTATTTTTTTTCATTTTTTAATTTAAGTCTTGTTTTTTATTTTTTTATTTTTTTATTTTTTTTTCATTTTTTAATTTAAGTCTTGTTTTTTATTTTTTTATTTTTTTCATTTTTTAATTTAATTCTTGTTTTTTATTTTTAAGAATTTTTATTCCTTTTTACAATTTTTTATCAGTTCTATTTAGATTTTTTTAAAATCTTTTATTCAATTTAACTACTTTTTTATAAAATTCATAACTTATTTTCAATGTTTTAAATATATTTATTAATTAGATTAGAGAAATATTATAATATTATAAAATAATGAATAATTTTTTATTAAAAATTTATGCTATAAATTAATTTTTAATTTATTTTTCATTAAAATTTATACTTATAAATTAATTTATTTTAATTTTCATTAAATTTATACTTATAAATTATTATTTAATTTAAAATTCACATCTGGTGTTTAGATGAGTGACAATGTAAATAAAATAATTAATGAATTACATATTTATGAAAAAAAGCTCTTGAAGGAGTTGGAAAAAGACGAAGATGCTACTCCTGAAGAAATTGCTGAAAATTCCGGATTAAACATTAAATCCGTTATGAGTGCAGCAGGATCTCTTGCATCAAAAGACATTATTCAAGTTCATAAAGATGTTGAAGAGAAGTTTAGTTTAACTGAAGACGGTAAAAAATATGCTGATATCGGACTTCCTGAACGTAGAATTCTCAAGGCATTGGAAGACAAGAAACAGATTGCCATGAAAGACTTGGCTAGTTTGGACAATCTTGACAAGAAGGAAGTAAACATTTCCATCGGTTGGCTGGTTCGTAAAAGTTGGGCTAAAATCGATAAGGGTGTAGTTAATATTACTGAAGTCGGTGAAGATGCCTTAAATAAGGCTGGGGATGACGAATCCTTACTTGATACATTTAAGCAAAAGGCACAACTATCCAAGAATCAATTGTCTGAAGACATGCTTAATGGTTTGGCTGCCCTTAAAAACAGGAAAAACCTTATCAAGGAAGAAAAACTCACATCTCACAGTTTTTCATTAACTGATTTAGGAAGAAAAATCAATGAAACCGGTTTCACCCTTGAGGAGGAAGCTACTCAACTTACCCATGAGCAGCTTAAAGATGATTCCTGGAAGGACTTAAGATACAGGCCTTATGACATCAATGCAGAATATCCTATTTTCTTTGCAGGTAAGGAACATCCTTTAAGGAGAATCATTCAGGAAATTAGGGAAATCTTCTTAAATCTTGGTTTTGCTGAAGCAAACGGTAACATTCTTGATTCTGCATTCTGGAATTTCGATTCACTTTTCCAACCTCAAGACCATGCTGCAAGGGAAATGCAGGACACTTTCTATGTCAAGAATCCATTGACCTGTGACTTGCCGGATGATGCTCTTGTTGAAAGGGTTGCAAAAACTCACGAGGATGGTGGAAACACCAATTCTGATGGTTGGGCTTATGATTGGAATGCTGATATTGCACGCCAATCAGTTTTAAGAACTCACACAACAGGAATTTCCACAAAGGCTTTGGCAAGTGAAGAACTTCCTATCAAGATGTTTTCAGTTGGAAGGGTATTTAGAAGAGAAACCTTTGACTATAAGCATTTGCCTGAATTCCATCAGGTTGAAGGTCTTGTTGCAGCTGAAGGAATCAATTACCAAAACTTGCTTGGAACCTTAAAGGAGTTCTACAAGCAATTAGGTTTTGAGGTAAGATTCAGGCCGGCTTATTTCCCATACACATATCTCTCAACAGAATGTGAGATTTATCTTGAGGAAAAGGAAAGCTGGATTGAATTAGGGGGATGCGGAATGTTTAGACCAGAAGTTTTAGAGCCTTTAGGAGTTAAGACTCCTGCTTTAGCATTTGGTTTAGGTATTGAACGTCTTGCTATGATTAGATATGATTTATCTGACATTAGAATGTTGTATAAAAGTGATATTAGCTGGTTAAGGGAAGTTCCTTTGGACAATGGAATTAAGCTTGATTAGGCATTTAAAATCATTTTAATGAATAAATAACTGTTTTGATTTTTTTTAATGCATTTTAACTTAAATTAAAACTTTATTTTTGTTTTGATTTTTTTTTAATGCATTTTAACTTAAATTAAAACTAATTTATTTATTTAACTCTTTTTTTATTTTTTATAGTTTTTTGCTTATTTATTTAATTTTTATAATTTTTTTAAATTTAATTTATTTAGGGGTTTTTATGACAAACATTAGACTTATTTCATGGAATGTAAATGGTATTAGGGCAATTCATAGAAAAGGTTTTCTTGATTGGTTTAATGAGGAAAAGGCAGATATTGTAAACTTGCAGGAAACCAAGGCTCAAATAGACCAATTGCCTAAAAAATTAATAAATATTCCAGATTACACAAGTTATTTCCATTCAGCTGAGAGAAAGGGATACAGCGGTGTGGCCACATACACTGCAATCGAACCTGAAAAGGTCTACAATGGAATGGGAATTGAAAGATTTGACACTGAAGGAAGATTATTGAGATTGGATTTTGAAAAGTTCATCCTTATGAACATCTATTATCCGAATGGTGGAAACGGTGAAGAAAGATTACAATATAAGCTTGATTTCTATGATGCATTCCTTGATTATACAAATGATTTAAGGGATAATGGTCATAATCTTGTTATTTGCGGTGACTTAAACACTGCCCACAAGCCAATCGACCTTGCACATCCTAAGCAAAATGAGAAAACTTCCGGATTTTTACCTGTTGAAAGAGAGTGGGTGAGCAAGTTTTTGGACAATGGCTATATTGATACATTTAGAATGTTTCATGAAAATGAGGCTGAAAAATATACTTGGTGGAGTTATAGAACAAATGCAAGAGCACGTAATGTCGGATGGCGTTTGGACTACTTCTTTGTTAATGAAGAGTTCAGGGACAATGTAAAGGATTCCTATATATTGTCTGATGTCCAGGGTTCTGATCACTGTCCTATTGCACTTGAACTAAAACTCTAATTTTCTTTATTTATTAATTTGGATAGTATACTTGCTTTTCTTATTTAGTTCAATAAAGAAAATTAATATTTTTTAAAGATTTTAAATTCTTTAATTTATTTTTTTTTAAAATTAAATTTATTTTTCTCAATTTTTAAGAATTCTTTTAAATTTAATTTCTTTTTTCTCAATTTTTAAGAATTATTTAAAAATTAAATTTATTTTTCTCAATTTTGAGATTTGCTTTTATTTCTTCTTTTATAAGAATAAAATTTATTTTTAGGGATTAATCTCTTTAATTTTTTTGTTTTTCCTGTTTTAACAATTCCTTTGAGATTAGTTTTCCCTTGTCAGTTAGCTTATACAATCTCCCTCTTTTTTCTTTAGGATTTAATAGATAAACCAGATTCTTTTCCTTTAATTGCTTTAAGGATCTGCTAACTGTATTGATGTGGACATCAGTAATTTCAGCAATGTCTGTTGGTTTTAAAGCATCATTTTTCAATGCCTTAAAAACTTTTGTCCTATTTACGGATAATTTTACATATTCTATTAAAACTATGTCCTCATCATGCATATTGCCTTCACCAAAAATCTTATTTTTTTGTGAATGAATCGTGGGATTTGTATAGATATATTTTTTAACCCTTGATTCTTTATTTTTTTAATATAGTCCTATTTTTTTAATAAATAGTAAACTATATGTTAAAATTAGTTTTTCTCTTTAATAAACTTAATATCCTTAAATTAAACACTTATCTAACAGTTATCTAACATTTATCTAATATTTATCTAACTTTTATCTATAACTTATCTAACATTTATCTAACAAGTATCTAACACTTATATAATAAGTAGAAATACCTTTGTATTCATTTAATATCATATTATCTAAGATTTAGTATTCATTTATATAATGCCTATCAAAATTTTTGATAATGGTTATATTAAGTCTATTAAACTTTTTTCATTCAAAAAAATCTTTTTTCATTCAAGAAAATCTTTTTTCATTTCAAGAAATTCCTTTTTTTTCAAGAAAATCTTTTTTTTATTTAAAGATAACTGAGTTAATATTAATACTTTTTTAAAATTTATCATATTTAAATTTTTTATAAGTTTTATCTTTGAGAATAAATATCTTTAAAATTAGCAAATTAAATTTCATTTCTATAAAAAAAGATTTAAAAAAATTAAAATGGTGATAGTAAAAAAGGGTAAGAATAAAAGAGTAAAAAAAGAATAAAAAAGTAAAAATAGAGTAAAATAAGTTAATAAGTAAAATAAGTAAAATAAGTAAAAAAAGAATAAAAAAGTAAAAATAGAATAAAATAAGTTAATAAGTAAATAAGTAAAAAAGAAAGAAAAAATTATAAAACAGTATCTACATCGGAAATACCGTCTAAAACAATAATGTCAATGTCTTCTTCATTGACTCTTTCCTTTTCATCCTCGTCAAGAGTTGAATTAACAAGAATTGCACTCATTCCTGCATTTACAGCTCCCATACAGTCAATGTCTAATTTATTTCCAATCATGACACTCTTTTTAACGTCACATGCCATTCTTCTGCATGCTTCAAGATATATTTCAGGATCAGGCTTTTCAACACCAACCTCTTCGGATGTAATTACAATGTCAAAGAAATGGTATAGATTTAATCTGACCAATTTTTCCCATTGCTTGATTGTAATTCCATTGGTAATAGCTCCTAACTTATATCCCTTACTTTTCAAGTAGATTAAAATAGCACTTGTTCTTGGAAATGGTCTTAAAAGAGCAAATTTGACGTTATGGTAAGTGGTCATTCCAATAGCTATTAAAAGAGGATCTTCCTTTCCCAAAACCTCTTTGGTCAAGATGTTAAAATGTTTTGAATAATTGGATCCTTTTTCACGAATAATCTCTTTTAACAAATCATATGCTTCATCAGGCTCTAATGGAAGTCCATTGTTACACATACTTTCTATTGCAGCATGTCTAGCCAAATCTGCAAAACTTGAAGTGTCTAAAAGTGTATCGTCAATATCAAAAAACACAGCTTTAGTCATTATTACACCTAAATACTTATTAATTTATTTTATTAACTTATTTTTGTTAAAATTATTAAATTTCATTAAATTTCATTAAATTTTAGATCGGAAGAGCGTCGTGTAGGGAAAGAGTGTAGATC
>NZ_CALCYR010000295.1 GCF_937906425.1 uncultured Methanobrevibacter sp.
GTATTTGAATATACTTCTTCATAAAATTATTAAAATAAAAAAAAGAAAAAAAGGTATTTGAATATACTTCTTCATAAAATTATTAAAATAAAAAAAGAAAAATAGGAATTAGAATATAATTATTCTAATAATAATTTAAGTAAATTACATCCTACCATTTCACCAAGTGCACCATCCTTAACGCTGTCTTCATCATATACCTCAACAGCGTCAGCTTCACCATTAGATGAATAGATTGCAATAGGGACCATATCTCTTGTATGGGTACCAATGTCAATTGGAGTTGGATGATCTGGCAAAACAGCTATTTTAAAGTCCCCATATTCAGGAAGAGCTTCCATTAAAGGAGCTAAAATATGCTTGTCAATATTTTCAATTCCTCTAATCTTTTCTTTTAAGTCCTTTGCATGTCCCGCTTCATCTGGGGCTTCAATATGTACAATAACAATGTCATTGTCCTTTAATGCATTAACTGCATATTGGCCTTTTGCATTATAATCAGTGTCAAAGAAAGCGGTTGCTCCAGGAACATCAATATTTGTACAGCCTGTACAAACACCTAAACCCTTAATAAGGTCAACTCCAGTAATTACAGAACCTTTTAAACCATAAGTGTCCTTCATTTGAGGCATGTCTGGCATTGTTCCTTGACCCCAGAACCATACCATATTACAAGGTTCCTTTCCTTCCTCAATTCTTTTTTTATTTACAGGATGATTTTCCAAAGCTTCCTTGGATTCTAACATTATTGATTTAACCTCGTCTGCAAAGGATTCGAATTCAATTTTATCAGCAATTGTTCCACCTACAAAGTCATGGGGAGGAACCATATCCATTTTTGCTAATTTTTCCGCATTTTCCAAATCATTATAAACAAATAAGTGTCTATAACTTACTCCAGGATAAAATCTTCCCTTAAAGTCAGGATATTTTTCAGTGAAGTAATCATTAAGTGCTTCCATAAGTTCAGCTGCCTCTTCAGAGCTGATGTGTCCAGCATTTGAACTGGCCATCAATCCGTCCTTTTCTGTAATTGTATTGCAACGGAAAACCACATCTCCATCCTTTGTTTCAACCCCCATACTAGCTGCTTCCAATGGTCCGCGTCCTGTATAGTAGGATAATGGATTATATCCGAATATGCTCATATTGGCAACATCTGAACCTGGAGGAAGACTTTCAGGTACATTTTGAATTAATCCAGTCTTTCCTTCACGAGCTATTCTATCTAAAACTGGTTTATTTGCTACTTTAAGTGGAGTTTTACCATCAATCTCTTCAATTGGATAGTCACTAGCTCCATCTTCAATTACAATAACATATTTCATTATAAAACTCCTAAATAAATATTTTTTTTAATTGTTATTGAATAAAATCTTATTAAATTGATTTAATATAATCTTAATAATTTGAATAAAAATAATTAAAATAATTTAATATAATCCTAATAATTTGAATAAAAATAAATAAAAAAATAAAGAATTAAAGAAATAAATTAAATTTATTTTATAATTTATTTGTTTTAATGTTAATTTATTTTATGATTTATTTGTTTTTAATAATATTAATAACATCTGTAAGCATTGCTGAAGCGGTTTCAAGAGAACCTGCTCCTTTACCCATAACAGTAACGTCATCAGCAAGGTCTGTTGTTACAGTTGCCAAATTTAAAGTTCCATCTATTGCAAATTGACTGCTTTTCTTAACAAGTCTTGGAGATACCTTCAATTTATTTTCAGAAACCTCTCCAATAAGCTTTACATAATAACCTTCCTCTTTCGCAAGGTCAATCGCCTCAAGTGAAACATTGGAAATGCCTCTAACTTCAACATCATCATAAGTAGCATCGATTCCCAATACTGAATTTGCTAAAATAACAACCTTACATGCTGCATCTATACCTTCAACATCCTGTGTAGGGTCGGTTTCTGCAATTCCCAATTCCTGAGATTCCCTTAAAACATTCTCATAGCTCATGCCTTCTGAAGTCATTCTGGATAGGATATAATTGGTTGTTCCATTCAGGATTCCCTTTATGGAACTGATTCCGCAGCTTGCAAGAGTTTCCTGACATAAGTTAATTATAGGCATTGCACCGCCAACTGATGCCTCAAACTTAAATTCAACCCCTGCCTCTTTTTGAGCTTCAATGATTTCCTTATAGAATAAAGCCAAATGACCCTTGTTTGAGGTTACAACATCCTTTCCATCTGCAAATGCCTTTAATGTTAGAGATTTTGCAGGTTCAGCATCAACAATATTTGTTGGAGTCACTTCAATAAGCATATCATAATCGACTGCATCCAAAACTTCGATTCCTGCAATTTCACTACCATATTCTGGATAATTGATTAGTTTGCCTGTTTCATTTTTGGTTTGAACCAATAATTCCTCATCAAGTCCATCTTCACAGATAGCGGATGTGGAAGAGTCTGCAGCTGCCACAATCTTTAAACTTACACCAAATTTGTCCTTAATCATTTCTTTTTTAAGCGCTATTGCATTAGCTACACCTTGACCAACAGCGCCAAATCCTAAGATAATAAGTTTACATTCATCCATTTTAACACCTGCCTATACCTCATCAATAACAACAAAGTCCTTTTCTTCAGCTATTTCCATAATCTTATTAAATGCTATTTCCCTTTTACCGAGATCCAATTCAATGGTTATTAATGCAGTGGATTTAAGTTCTCCATCTAATTTCAATTGTAAATCACTTACAACCAAACCATCTACAGCATTGATTTTATCTACTGTATCCCTTAAATCAGTGTCAATAATGTGTCCATAGAGAATTGTACTTAACTTTTCTTTTTTAACCGCATCATCAACTTTAATTACAGAAAGGTTCATTTCATTGAATTTGTCAAGTACAGCCTGTAAGTTTTCTCTTTCCCCTTCCAATGTAATTTGAATAGGGATTCTACCTTCCTCATTTTTAGTTTCCCTTTGATGTATAATTGTTACCAAATTAGCTCCAAGTTCTCCAACTGGACTTAAAACAGAAACTAATTGTCCAGGAACATCCAATATTTCAAGAATTAAATTCATTCTCATAATATTCATCTCTTTGATTTAAATTAAAATTAGACTTCTTTTTTTTAAATTAATTTAAATTTGATAAAAACGATATTAAAAACTAGTATAAAACAAATTAATTTTAATGTTATACCATGCTCTAATTTAGTTTTTGATAAAAAAATTTTAGCAAATAATATAGGATTTTTTTCTTTTTCAACAACTATTCTGTCTGCTTCAGGATT
>NZ_CALCYR010000296.1 GCF_937906425.1 uncultured Methanobrevibacter sp.
GTATTGCTCAGGCTGAATTTGCTGGCTTGGAAGCTGGCAACTATGTATCTACAGTCGAATTTGCAAGTGACAACTATGAGACTGCTCTTGGAAGCGGAAGTGTAGTTGTTGATAAGTCCAGCGATGCTGTCCTTGAAGTTCTTGTAGATGAAACCAGTTATGGCGAAGATGCTCTGATTAATGTAAGCCTTAGCGATGTTGATGGAGAAGCTTTAGATGGCGTGGTCATAGTTACTGTTGATGATGTTGACTATGCTGTAGTCCTTGTTGATGGTGAAGGAAGCCTCAGCATTCCTGGATTGGATGTAGGCAGCTACCCTGTCAAGGCTGAATTCATTGGAAATGACAATTACGAATCAGTTGTAAACGAAGATGCTGTCATAGTTGTTGGCAAGGCTGAATCCGCTATTGCAGGTGAAGCTCAAGACATTATCTATGGCGAAGATGCAGAACTTATAGTAACTCTTATTGGAAAGGATGAGAACTTGTATGAAAATGTGACTGTAAGCCTTTATGACAGTGAAGGTGTCCAAATCGGCGAAAACATCACTCTTGACTTGGCAGAAACTAGCAGTATTAGTGTAAGCGGATTGGAAGTTGGAGAATACTACTTCATTGTCACATTTGAAGGCAACGACAGATTTGAAGGAAGCGTAAGTGATCCTATCGGATTTGCCGTAAGCGTCTGTGACATCTCAATTGAAATCGAGCCTGAATCCGATTATATTGTTTATGGTGATGAGATTCCAATAATCATCACTGTTGATGGTGTGGATGAAGCTGTTGACCTATTGATTAATGTAACCGACAGCGAAGGCAAGTTAATCATTGAAAACGCTCCTCTTACAGTTGACGGAAGCGGAGTATTCGTAATTCCTGACGGCAACAATGTAGGCTTATACAATGTAAGTGCCATTGCTCTTGGAACAGATAACTATAATGGAGCAGAATCTGAAATCACAATTGAAATCAATAAGGCTAAGGCTTTAATTGACTTCGAAGTTCCTGCTATAATCTATGCAGATGCTCCTGTTGTAGAAATTACAAATGTAACCGGTGTCTACAATGAGGTCTTAAGCGGTCTGATAAACATCAGCTACTATGATGAAAGTGAGGAAGATCCAATATTCAGGTCTATCTTTGAGGATGTTGTTGACGGTGAGGCTTCAGCAATCGTACAAAGATTTGCTGCAGGAAGCTATGTGGCATACATCAGTTTCGAAAATGAAAACTATGATTCATATCTCTATCCTGCACTCCTTGTTGTTGAAAAGGCTCTGCCTGAAATTAGTGCAGAAGCTCATGACATTGCATATGGTGAAAATGAAACCATTAAGGTCGAACTTAGAGGATACCTTGGCGAATACATTAACGACAATGTAAGAATATTCATCAATGGAGAAAACTACACAAGGGTTCTTACCGAAAATGGAGTAAACACTACCATTGTTTCAGGATTGGATATTGGAAATTACACTGTAACTGTAATCTTTGACGGAAATGAAAACTACACTGGAGCTACCTATGTGACTAGCTTCAATGTTGGCAAGGCAAGTGGAGAGGCTGTAAGCCTTAATATTAGCACTGCAGAATCTCAATATGCTTATGGAGATCCTGTGATAGTCAATGTTGAATTAAGCACTGCTGAAGGTGCTCCTGTTGACGGCATTGTTATTGTAACTGTTGACGGCGTTGAATATGCTGTAAATGTGATTGACGGTCAAGGTTCAGTAAGCATAAGCGGTCTTGCTTCCGGCAAATATGAGGCTATTGCAAGATTTGTTGGAAACGAAATCTATGATGCCGCTAACTCTGATAAGGTCAAATTCACAGTCTTGCCATCCGATAAGGCTGTAATTACCGCTAATGTTGATGAACGCATTAACTATGGAGAAAATGCTACAGTCAGAGGTACTTTCCTTGATGAGGAAGGTAAAAACATTACCGGATTCGTCATGATAAGCGTTGATGGTGCAGATCCTGTAAGGGTCAATGTAATCAATGGAGTCTTTGAATATGGCATTAAGGGTCTTGATGCTGGATTGCACAATATAAGCGTTGAACCTGTTGAGTATATTGCTGATTCAGTTGACCTTAATTTAACTGTTGAAATGGCAAACAATGCTAAGGTAAGCATTTCAGTTGATGACATCTATTATGGTGAAAATGCTACTGTAAGCATTGTTGTAAGGGATGCTGACAAGAAATACATTAATGGAAGCGCTACAGTGACAGTTAACGGTGAAAGCCAAACTGTTGAAATTGTCAATGGAGTGGCTGATTTAGTATTTGAAGGCCTTGAAGCTGGAGAATACTCTGCAATTGTAGAGTTCAGCAATGTAAACAATGCAAATATCAGCGCTGTAGACACATTCACTGTAAACAAGCTCAACACTTCAATTACAGTTAAAGGCGGCGAATATGAATATGGTGAAAATGCTGGTGTAAGCATTGAATTAAGCTCTAATGGCAAGGCAATTGATGGCATTGTTATTCTAACTGTTGATGGTGTTGACTATGCTGTAAACGTCACTGATGGAGGTGGAAGCATTGAGATTAAGGGACTTGCTTCAGGCAATTACACTGTTGAGGCAAGATTCATTGGAAGTGACAATTATGAGGCATCCGATATTGCTGGTGCTGTCATTGTAATCAATCCTTCCAAGGATGCAGTTCTTGATGTAAGTGCAGACGACATTAAATATGGTGAAAATGCTACTGTTATTGTTGATGTTGTAGACAGTGAAGGAAAACCTGTTAACACTACTGTTAAAGTCAGTGTTGACGGCAATGATCCTGTTGAGGTCAAGGTAGTTAAGGGCAAGGCTGAAGTTCCTGTAAGCGGATTGGATGTAGGTACCCACAACATTACAGTTGCACTTGATGATGATAATTATGACACTCCAGCAGTGACTGTTCCTCTTGTTGTAAATCCTGGAAGCGCTGCACTTGATATTAGTGTAAATGAGCCTGTATATGGTGAAAACGCTACTGTAACTGTAGAGCTTAAGGATGAAAATGGCAAAGGATTAAACGGCACAGTCAATATTAGTGTTGGTGATGAAGTAATTCCTGTTGAAATTGTTGACGGCAAGGCTACAGTTGATCTTGGAGCATTGGATGCTGGTGAATATCCAGTCATTGCAGAGTTTGATAGCGATAACTACGAATCTGCAGTTGCATCTGATGTATTGACTGTAGGAAAGGCTGATGGTGCTAAGGTCACTGTAAGAGGCAAGGACATTAAGGAAACTGAAACTGAATCAATTTCCCTCACCCTTACTGATGCAAGTGGCAAGCCGATTGATGGAATGATTATTGTCACAGTTGATGAAACTGCCTATGCGGTTAATGTAACCGGCGGCAGCGGAAGCCTTGATATCAAGAACCTTCCTGAAGGCAGCTACACAATTGAAGCGGAATTCATTGGCAATGAGAACTACAATGGAGCAAATGCAAGTGGCTCATTCATTGTAAAACCTTACAAGGCTGTTGTCATTGACATCCTTCCAGATGAATTGTCTGTAAACATTAGCTTGACAGATTCTGATGGAAACCCTGTAGACGGCATGGTAAATGTAACAATTGATGGTAAAACACAAGAAGTCAAAGTTGTTGACGGTAAGGCAAACATCAGTGCTGAAGAAGGATATAGGGAAGTGACAGTCAGCTACCCAGGCAGTGATGAATACTGTCCTGCAAATGCAAGCAAGAACATTACAGTTCTTAAGAATTCAGTTCCTACTTCAGTAAGCCTTAGCGTAACAAACATCACTTATGGAGATAGGACTTACATTGAAATTGATTTGAAGGACAATGAAAACAATCCTGTAAGTGGAGTGATTGAAGTAAGCGTTGATGACGTATTGAGAAATGTAACATTGACTAATGGTAAGGGTGCATTGTATGTTGATAACTTGTCTGCAGGCAATTACACAGTGCTTGCTAATTACACTGGAGCAAATGGATATGATCCTTCATTTGCTGTAGAAGACTTCAATGTGAGAAAGATTAAGACCTATTTCCTATTTGAAAACATGGATACAACTGCATTCAGCTATGTCCTTGAAGGAAGAATTGGTGAATACTTCAACTTCACATTGGTTGATGAGTTCGGCAATCCAATGGCTAACACTGCTGTTCAAATTGGATTTAACGGTCATATCTATAACAAGACTACTAATGCTACTGGTGGAGCAAGTCTTCAAGTAAACCTTAGACATGTTGCAAACTATACATTTGCATTGTCCTATGGTGGAGATGAAAACTATGAGTCTGCATTTGGTGTAGCTAGAATCCAAGTATCTGCTCAAACAGCTAAAATGAAATTGGCTAAGAGCATTAGCTTCAAGTCTTTAGCCAAGACCAAGACCATTAGCGCTACCGTAACTTCTGCTTATGGAAGTCCGATTCCTGGAAAAGTGGTTACATTTGTGGTTAACGGCAAGTACTATTCAGCCAAGACCAACTCCAAGGGAGTCGCTAAGCTGAATGTAAGTCTGTCCAAGAAAGGAACTTACAGTTACACTGCTAAGTTCTTAGGAGACGACTGTTACGCTCCGATTACTCAAAAAGGAACTTTGACTATAAAATAGAATTTGAGAAAATTAGTAGTTTTAAACTATTAATTTTCTAACACTTTTCTTTTTAAAATTTTAAATTATTTTTTTATTTTTTTCTATTTTTTTCTTTTTTTCGTGTTTTTTATTGTTTTTTTTCTAATTTTTATTGATGATTTTTCTTTTTTTCGTGTTTTTTATTGTTTTTTTCTTATTTTTATTGATGATTTTTATTAGAATTATATTTAAACTATTTTTTATGAATTAAATTTATTTTAAGACTATTATTTGACTTTTTTAAAATTTAAGATTCTTATTTGAGTTTTTTTAAAATTAAATTGCTTATTGAATTTTAGTTCTCAATTTGAAAAAGAATTTTTTTGAAATTGATCTTTTTTTAAAATTCTCGTATTTTCATGAAAAAATTATAAAAATTTTAAATTTTCATAGTGATGTTTTTTAGGTAAATTTTTTTAGTTTTCATAGTGGTGATTTTTAGGTAAATTTTTTCATGTTTTTTTAGTGGTGTTTTTTAGGTAAATTTTTACTATTTAAATAATTAATTTTAGACTTAATAATTTTAATACTTGATTTAATTTAGTATATTTTAATTGGTAATTATTTGCTTAATTTAATTCATATTCTAAAATTATTATTGATTTACATCGTCCTATGTGTGTATGCTATGATATAATGAATTAATTTAATCAATTTTTTTATTATACATTATTAAAGTAGTAAGTTTTAAATATTTAGGTTTTCTAAAATATATATGTATATAAAAATTTAGGATAACCTAAACTTTATTTCATAAAACTTTATGGAAAATAGGAGAATTTAATAAACCTTATAAGATTATGCTCTTATGGTTTTATAAGTGATATTTTATAAAACTCGTTATAAATTTGTATTTTATAATATTATAAGCTTATAATTTTTAATTATTAGAAAATATTAAAAATATATTTCTTAATTGATTATTCAATTAGTTAAATCATTTTTAGATAATTCCAAATCATATTTATAATTATTTATGGGAGTCTTTAATTATTCAAATATGATTATATAACTTTGAAAATAAAAATTTGGCTTTTTTATCTAATGGTTTATGTGCTTGTCTTTGATTAGCATTTTACTAAGTTTTATAGGTTTATATGTTTATAGGTTTATGGGTTTATGGGTTTATGGGTTTATGGGTTTATATGCTTGTATTTGTTTGGTATTTTACTAAGTTTTATAAGTTTATAGATTTTATAGCTTTATAAATCTTCTATTTTTTTCTATATTTGACTAAACTTTTTATGATATTTTTAATTTTTATATATTTATTTATATAGGTAAATGTTTTAAGGAGGTGAAATTATCAATAAGGGCAAGAAACTAGTAATTATTCTATTGGTCTTTAGTATTTTTGCATTAAGTTTAAATGCTGTATCTGCTGAAGAAACAAGTGATGCAACAGTTATTGAAGATGTACATGATAGTTCTGTTGATTCTGTTGATTCTGTTGATTCTATTGATTCTATTGACACTACAAGTAATTCAAATAATCTGGCTACTGTACAGTTTGATAATGCCAATGTTGATATTTCGCAGAATGTTAAATCAAGTGATTATAATATTGATGAGAATATTAATAAAAATCTAGAAAATTCATATGATGATTTAGAAGAAGTTGCTGATAAGAATAAGAATCTTATTGGCGCTTCTATTGATGATAAAGAGATTTTAAGAGGGGTTGGGTCAGTAACTTTGGTCGATTCCGGGGATGGTTATGTTTACTTAAAATGGACTGGTGTAAGTAGTATTTCAAGCGAGACTGAAGTAACCATATACCGTAATAATGGTGTATATGGTACAACTACCTGGGGGACAGTCAGTTCTTCTGGAGTTCAAGTAAACCTTACAAGTGGTTCCAACACTATTTATTTCAAAGCATTTTATATTGTCTGGGAATATACTTCTGAGGAATACATTACCACTTATGGTGGTGGTTCTGGTGGTTCTGGAGGTTCTGGTAATGACCCTATAGATGACCCTGTTCAATTGCCAGATTATTATATCCGTCTTTTTGACTATGATGAATATGGTTCCGATCCTGATGAAATATGGAAAGGTGTTCAATATTATTCCGGCAACTCTGCTAATTTTACTTTTGTTGTAGAAATGTTTAGAGCAGACGGTGGAACTGATTTTAATAGTGTTGCTTATCAATATAATTCTTACAATACTGTTCATTTGTACATTGATGGCAGTGATGTGACTAGCGGAAATAGTTATTCCTTATGGAGAAATGGAACATCTTATTCTATTTACTACCATCCAATCGGTATAACTATTAGTGGTACAGGTGTTCATAAGTTATATGCAACTTTCGAAGGCCGTGATGGTGTAACCTATTACAGTAACCCTTACTTTGTATATATGGGCCAATCCTCAGGTTCTGAATATGATACTACTTTACGATTGTATGATGCTGAAAATCCTAGTAATTCTACTGTTTACAGAGATGTTGGATATACTGTAACCATATACGACTTATTAACAGCTTCTGGTGTTTCAAATGTTACAGATTATGTAAATTCAAGGCATGCTAGCGGAACTGATTCATACATTTTAGAAAACCTTGATGTTTACTTAAATGGTGAAATAATTTATAATCACACTGAAACTACAAATTATACCCAATATGGTGAAGGTGTAAGGGTAGGTACTGCTGATGTACCTCATAATGGATTTACATATACATTAGATGAAGTAGGATGGTATAATTTTACTGCTGTTTATTATGGAAACAATTTAGGTCTTAAAAATACTACAAGTGATGTTTTACACATTTATGCAGGTTCAAGCCTTATTCAAACAGCAACCACTACTACTGTAAGTGTAGTAAGTCCGACTATTTCAATTGGCGGAAGCACTGTAGTAAACATTGCTGTTGATGCCGGTGGAAATACAATTACTGCTGGAGATGTTGAAGTTTATATTGATGGAGTAGCTGTCCAAAATATTAATGGAAGAAGCTATACATTTACTGTTCCATATTCCAATACTGCAAAAACATATGAAATTACTGCTAAATACTTGGGAGCCACTGTGGGAAATGTCTTTTATGATGAAAGTACAAGTAATTCTGCTACAGTAACCGTTAAGGACGGTTTAGTAATTACCGTAACTGCAAATCCTATTTACTATGGTGATCAGGCGGTTGTAAATATTCAAGTGAATGACAGTAATGGTCCGGTTAGTGGTCTTACACTCAGCATTGTCTCTCCAAGCGGAACTGAAAGTATAACTACTGATTCAAATGGTTTGATTGTTTATACTATAACAGATGTTTTAAATGTAGATACTTATACAATCACTGCAAGCTATAGTGGAGGAGGCTCTTATGAATCCACCAGTGGACAAGGCAATTTGATTGTTAATAAATTAGGAACTGTTATAGAATCCTCTGACTTAACTGTCTATGCTTATAGTGGAGAAAATGTGGTTTTATACTTAAAAGATTCCAAAGGCCATTCCTTAGGAGGCAAGGCTGTAAGCATCCAATTAAGTAATAATGGTGTACAAAACTTAAACACTAATGCTAGCGGTGCAGTAAGTATTCCGATTAATATGGCAAAAGGTACATACACTCTATCCGCTTCATTTGCAGATGAAACCAATTACAATTCTAGTTTTGCAACATTTACAGTTAAGGTTAAACCTAATCCAACAATTATTGAAGTTAGCAATTTAACTTACAGCAGATCAGCTAATAAGAGTTTATTGGCTACCCTTAAGGATGGAAAGGGTAATGCTGTTTCAGGAAAAACCTTAAAGTTCTATATCAATGGAAAAGTCTATAGCGGTACCAGTGGTGCAAACGGTCAGGTAAGCATTCCTGTAACTCTTAACGTTAAAAAGACTTATCAAGTTCTTGTAAGATATGACGGTGATGACAATTATGAAAAATCATATAATAATTTTAATTTAAGGGTTACAAGTTAAGTTTTAGGTAATAAGTTTAATTTAAATATTGGAACTTAGGTTTTAAGTTAATTTTAATTTAAGGGTTACAAGTTAAGTTTTAGGTAATAATTTTAATTTAAATATTGGAACTTAGGTTTTAAGTTAAGTTTTAAGGTAATAATTTTAATTTTAAGCTTACAATTTAAGTTTTAAGGTAATAATTTTAATTTAAGCTTACAAGTTAAGTTTTAAGTTAATTTTAATTTAAATATTGGAACTTATGTTTTAAGTTAATTTTAAAATAATAATTTTAATTTAAGCTTACAAGTTAAGTTTTAAGGTAATTAAATGTTAATTTGATTTAATTTAATAAATTTAATAAATTTAATAAATTTATTTATTTAATTAAATCTTTAAATGAAATTTAAACTTAAATTAAATATTTATTATAGGTTAATGAATTTTTTTTATTTTATTAAGGAGGTGAAATTATCAATAAAGGCAATAAACTAGTAATTATTCTATTGGTTCTAAGCATATTTGCATTAAGCATTAGTGCGGTATCTGCTGAGGATTTAAGTGATGTCGCTATTATTAATGATGTACAGGATACTTCCATTGACCTTTCCAGTGTACAATCTGATAATGCCAATGTTGATAATTCACAAAATACGAAAGCTAGTGATAATTATATAAATGATAGTGATAATTCGTATAGTGATTTAGATTCTTATGTTAAAAGGGAAAGTGACATAAGGGATTTAAATAATGATGATGAAATTACAGAACTCGCTGACAAGCAGAAGAATGTTGTTGGCGCTTCTGCAGGTAATAATAATATTGTAGGCACATCCTTTGTAGCTGAAGATATTGAGATAAAGGCTACTGGGAAGGATGGTTACAGCAAATGGTATGAAAGCTTTATTACTGACTATGGTCCTGGAGATACTTTTACAATTGATGTAAATATCATATCCTCTGATATGAGAGGAACTACTTGGACACTTTATATAGATGATGTGGCATCAGAATACACTTTATCCGGTGCCGAGCATGACCCATTTGAGTATTTTACATATCCTTATGATTTAAGTTTTGCTCTTGATGGTATTCACACATTACAGTTCAAAGCCGGTGACGGTCAAAACACTTATAACAGTAATATATTAAGGTTTGGTGTTGGAGACTATGACACTACTATTGAAGGTACTGAAGGCGATATAAATATCACTGATAAGGATGGAAATACCGGAACCATTGAAGGATATACTGTAGGTCAGACTATTCCTATTAATGTTACTTATAATAATCAGACTTATGGAGAACATTCCTTTTGGTTAGATGGTGTATATATGGGTAATCATTCTGCCGGCACTACTTGGTCGATTAGTTCTTATCAATACACTGATTGGACTCCAACAGAAGAAGGTGTTTATCGGGTTCAGGTAACCTATCAATATGAACAGAATGATCCTCATGTAAGTAATGTATTGACATTCATTGTAACACAACCTAAGGATGACACTACAACTACAATCAGTGTAAACCCAAATCCAATTGAATTAGGTCAATCCACTACTGTATCAATCACTGTTAAAAACGGCACTAATGATGTTGCTGGAACTGTAGAAATCCGTGTAAATGGAGAAAGCTACTTGAATACAAGTGCAAGGTCATTTGAATACACTCCAAGTGCTATAGGTCAATATGTCTTTAAGGCTAATTACAAGGGAAGTACTTACTACAATCCAAGCAATTCCACAGAGGCCAGCTTAACAGTAACTGAACCTGTATCTATTCCAACTGTAATTACAATAAACGCTCCAGATGCACATTCCATATATGTTGATGATGTTCCATATTCCATAAGTATCAATTTGAAAGATAGTGGTGGAAATAACCTTGATGATGTATATGTAAATGTAGAAATACAGAATTTGGAAAATCCTTCAGTTAGATACACTGACACTCTTCATGTAATTGATGGTGTGGCAAATGTAACAGGATTCCCAGATCAGTTCTTCGAATATTCAAGATACAACATAAGCGCTACATTCACTGCTACCGACAGTTATGGGGGAAGCAGTGCAGAAAAGGTTTCAATCATTTATCAGGAACCGGTAGTGTATGATGTCACTACAGATGGTATTGAAAAGGTCTACGGTGAAGAGATTCCTATTGAATATACTGTTAATGTAATTAACAGCACTTATGAAAGGGTTTTATACAATGGGGAAGTAAAAATCGTAGTTGTCTCTGTTGACGACTTGGATGATGATGCAGACAATTTCAACTTTGGTTTATACTCTGGAACAGTCTATAATGTATCCAGTTCAAATGGTCAGGGATCCTTATCCCTTGTATCCTCACAATATCCTGATAAATTGAATGCCGGCGAATATTATATTGGATACTTCGTTAACTTAAGCGGCATAATTTCCAATTGGAATATGAACACTTATGCAAGCTGGGGATATTTGAATGTATTGCCTGCTCCTACTCAATTGGCATTAAGCGAATCAAGTGACAATTCAAACTTCAATCAATCCATAACTGTATATCCTGGAGATGCTATATACTTCAAAGGACTATTGAATGTTTCAACCGGCAATCAAAATCAATATGAATTATATGTAAGTACAGACCAAACAACATGGACTGCTTCCAGTTCAAGCTGGACAGATAATAAAACAAGCATTTCCGCTCCTGCAACTGTAGGAACTTACTACTATAAGATAGGATATGTGGGTAATGGCAATTACGAATCAAGCAACAGTAGCTCTGTTGTGGTGAATGTAATTCAAAGAATGGTGGATACTACAACCACCTTAGTTGTAAATCCTGGAGAAAACAACAATACTCCAAGTTTGGCTACTTCCACTACAATTTATTCTGGCGATTATGTAACCCTTATTCCGAATCTTGACCCTAACACTGGAAATGTCAAGTACCTAATTAAGCAGGATGGAAGCACTATCAGCAATGAAGTATTATCCAATGGATACTATTCATTGCAATTGACAAATGAGGGCACCTCTGCGGTTACATACACTTTCACTGCAGAATTTGAAGGAAATACAACTCATTCTGCAAGCGGTCCGGCTAGCGTAAGCGTTACTGTTCTTCCAGACATTCCTACATTAATAGACTTGGAAAACAATACTGAATACATTGTTCCTGGAGGAAGCATTAATCTTCTTGTAAATGTAAATGAAACTGCTGGAAATAGTCCTATGTCCTCTAACCAAGGTACTATTAAGATTTACTTAAACGGCAGTACTACTCCTCTTGCAACAATAAGTCCTTCAAACACTTACACATATGCTTCAGACACTTCAATAAGTGCAGGTTCTCATTACATTAGCTTTGAATACTCTGGATTTAACGGTACTAATGCTCGTTATTTGCCAAGCGATAAAAGATTTGACTTTACTGTTCTAACAGGAAAACCTGCAGTTCTTACCGTAAACGGCACCAATGAGTTAGTTGCTCTTGTAGGGTCCACTGTTCACTTCGTTTCTGAATGTGAGAGTAATAATGGTAATGGGAATGTATTCTGCAATAACAATTCCTCAGCTATAGGTACTATTCAGGCTAATAAAAAGCCTCTTGATTATGTCGGAACCGTTCCAGGCACATTTGTATATCATGCAGAGCATAATGGGGGAGTTGAAAGTAATGATGTAATAGTTCACTGGGTAAATGCAATCTATCAAACCACTACTGAAATTACAATCAGTCCGGATCCAGGTTTAGTTGGTGGAAATGTAGTTATTTCCGTTAATGTAAAAGATACTACCAATAATGAAGATGTTCCTGCAGGAGATATTATAGTCTACTTTGAAGATGTTCAAAAAGGAACCATCAGCAATAACGGAAACATTAATAGTGACACATTAAGCACTGCTAAGGAATATACAGTAAATGCTAAGTATCAAGGCACTACTTATAACAATAATTATTATAATGTAAGTGAAGATACCTACAAGTTCACTCCAATAGTATCTCAGCCAACTACAATTTCAATTGATGCAAGCCCTAATGAGATTCTTGTTGATGGAAGTTCTGTCATTACTGTAGAAGTGAAATCCGGTAATGATATTGTAAGCCTTGGAGATGTTGAGATTTATGTTGACGGAACTCCTGTTACAAATATCAGCGGAAGAACTTATACCTTTAATGAGACTTTCAGCAATAAATCAGGGGAGTATGTTATAAGCGCTAAATATTTAGGATATGAATCCAGTTCCCAAAAGTATGATGAAAGCGCTCTAAGCAATACTGAAACCATAACTGTTGTCAAAAATGATGTATCCATATCAATTGAGGTAGGTGAAACTGTTTATCCAAACCATGTTAGTGCAAATATTACAGTAAACACTACTGGAACTTATAAAATCACCTTCGATAGTGAGCAAACCCAAACTTTAACATTAACTGCTGGTGAGAATACTGTTACTTCATTGGACTCATTGGATGCAGCTACCGGATACACATTAAATGTTGTATTTGATGCAAACAGAACACACAATGGAAACTCTGCAAGTGCTACTTTCAATGTGACAAAAGCAGAATCAACTATTCATGCTGATAATACTGAAATTCAGCATGGTCAAATTGCTAATGTGACTTACACTGTTACTGGTGTAACTGGTGATGAAGTGTCTGTTCTTGGCATTAGCAAAGATGGCAATACTGTTAGCGATTGCACTGTCACTGTTGATAAGGATAATGATGTTGTAAGACTTGGAGGATTGGGTGTAGGCACTTATAGTGTAAGATTGCAAACTGTTGTTGATGGTAATCATACGTCTGCTGAAACTACCGCTAACGTTATAGTCACTCCTCTTGTGAACTTGAAGATTGAGGCTGTTGTAAATCCAAGCAATCCTAAATATGGAGATCAAGTTACCTATACTATTAATGTAACTAATAATGGTCCTGATGCTGCTACAAATGTTGTAGTGTCTGGAATTAATGCAAGCAAATGGACTAGTCCAAGTTATTCCCTTGAGACTTGGAATGTAGGAAACCTTGCTGCTGGTGAAACTGCAAGTTTGGAAATTACTGCAAGCATAAACACTTTGGATTCAATCAGCCACACTTTCACTGTGAATTCTACTGAAAACGATTCTGATGTAGGTGATAATACTGCTACAACTAATGTTCAAGCAGGCAAGGCTTCTTCTTCAGTTAGTGCAGACAATGTAAGTGTTGTTTATGGAAATCCAATCAGCATTAAGATTAGCTCTGAAAATGCTACAAGCGTTAATTATACTGTTTATGATTCAAATAATAATAATATAACAACAGTAAATGGATTTGATGCAAACGGCACAATCAGTCTTTCAGGTTTGGCTGCAGGAGAATACACAATTAAATTTGACACCAATGTCGATTCAGACCATGTAAGTTCAAGTTATGTATCTCATTTCAATGTGACAAAAGCCCAATCTCAAATCAGCGTAATGGGTCAGGACATTACTTATGGCAATACTGAAACAATTACAGTAAGCATTCCAATTTCAAACGCTACAGGTACTGTAACAGTAAATGTCACCATTGCTGGTGAAACAATAAGCAAATCAGAATTTGTAAATGGAAGCAGCGAACTTAGCTTTGACTTTGGCGAGCAATTGAATGCAGGTGAATATACCGTAACTGCACAATTGACTGGAGACCCTAATTATAATGACAGTGCTGTAGCTCCAAATACATTTACTGTAAGTCCTAAAGGATCCGATGTCAGTATTGAGGATGCAAGCGGAGTATACGGCACTGTAATTGAAGTGAATGCAGTTTATGAAAACGCTACTGGAATTACAGCTATGGTATTAAATGGCAGTGGCGTAGAAGTGGGAACCGTAGTTGTAGATGGCACACAAATCCAGATTTCAAATCTTCCTGCTGGAGAATACACATTAAGCGTAAGCACTGTAACTGATGGAGTAAACGTATTGTCAAATACCAACACTTCTAAGATTACCGTTACTCAGGCAGCTTCCACCATAAGTGCAGAACACTTAACAGTCACTTATGGAGATCCAATCAATCTCGTAAGCACTTTGGAAAATGCTACTGGAGTTCATTATGTAATATTGAGTTCCGGCGAAGCTATCCGTGAAGGTGATGTTGATGTTGATGTTGATGCAACTGGAAACAGCGCTACCATTAATTTGGATTTAGGTGTAGGCACATATACTGTAATGCTAAGCACTAATGTTGATGAAAATCACAGCAGCGCTTCCTGTACTACTGGAATAACCGTTGATTCTGCTCCTTCAAAGGTAATTGTAACTTCAAATGTAACATTTGACTATGGAGGAAACATTCCTTTATCAGTTGAATTTGAAAATGCAAGCTCTGTAACTTATCTTGTAATGAAAGCGGGTCAAACCATTACAAGTGGAACCATAAGCGCTAACAATACCGATAATCCTATTGATTTAGGTATTTTAGATGCTGGAACATATACTGTAAGGTTAACAACAATAACTGACGGTAACCATCAGTCTGTTGAACTAATTTCCGGATTAACAGTTAAGAAAATCAGTTCTACAGTAAATGGTACTTCTGTAGTTATTCCTTATGGAAATCCTGCTACTGTTGAAATCGAATCTGAAAACGCAAGCTCTGTTGAATGGATTGTAATGAGTGCAGGAAATGTAATTGATCATGGTACCGTTGCTGGAAACGGCAGTTTTACCTTATACAACCTTAATGCAGGTACATATACAGTAATGTTAACCACTGTTGTGGATGATGACCATGAATCAGTTTATAATGAGTCAGGTATTACTGTAAGCAGGGCTCAATCCAGCGTAAATGCAAGCTCTGTAGTTGTTGACTATGGCAACCCAATAAGCATTGTAATTAAGTCTGAAAACGCTACTGCTGTTGATTGGATTATAATGAAAGCAGGAAGTGAAGTTGAATCTGGAACTTCCGCTGCAAATGATACAATCACATTAAATGAGAATTTAGCTGTTGGAACATATACCATTATGGTAACAAGTAAAACAGACTCTAACCATGCTTCAGCATACAATGAATCCGGTATTACTGTAAGGTCCATTGCTTCTACTGTTGTTGCTAATAGCACTGTTGTTAATTATGGTGAAGATGCTGTATTGAATGTTAACTTTACTAATGCGGATAGTGTTAGTTATGTTGTTATGCAGGCTGGTCAGGCTGTTGATGGCAAGTCTGGTACTGT
>NZ_CALCYR010000297.1 GCF_937906425.1 uncultured Methanobrevibacter sp.
CAAAACTATGTCTTTATTTATAGATAAAGAGGTTTTTTCCTCTTTATTTATTTTTATTCTATTTTTTTGCATTTTTTTGATAAATAGGTTTTTTCCTCTTTATTTATTTTTAACTTTTTTTATTATTTTATTTACAATTCAAGTTCAATTTTTTAAAAATTATTTCTTTGCTTATTTTAAATTATAGTTCTGGATAAAAAATTTTTTTAATTATTGATTATAATTTTTTTTATTCAGTTTTCATAAAATTATTCATTCTAACTATTTATAATACTTCTTTTTAATATTTTCTGCATTTTTTCTATTAAATCAAATAAAAAAAGTACTCATATGCTTTTTTTATTGATTTCCCACTTGTTCTATTGGATTTAAGTGCGGAGAATTGTGGGCAGGTAAATAAATTCGATATTTGGGATTTAATAATGTGCTGCTTATAATCAATAAGATTTATTGAATTTTTCGGATTTAATAATGCGCTGCTTTTAATCAATAAGATTTATTGAATTTTTAGATTTTAATAATCACTACTTTAATCAATAAGATTTATTGAATTTTTAGAATTTATTAATCACTGCTTTTAATCAATAAGATTTATTGAATTTTATATACTAAAAAATCTAAATAATATATTAAACTTGGAAAAGTTAAGGGGGAATTTAATGAGTTTATGGAATGCCTATTCTTCTACCTTGTATGGAGAAGGAAAAATCAGCAAAGTATTAGAGAAAAAATATGGCATGAAGTATTATAAGGCTTCATCTGCTATGAAAAAGGACAATATTCATGGATTTAAGTTATTTCTTTTAAGAAACAAGGGTATCAAGCTGAAAGAAGTCAATGAAAATGACATCGACGGATTGGTTCAGGAATATTGGAATCATATTGATGAGATTGCACAAAAGACCACTGGATATGAAGGATTTAAAAACGGTGTGACTTACCAGGCCAAATTCGCAGGAATCAATACAACCACAACAGGTATTGCAAATGCCAACAACGGCTGGGGCGGAGGTTTTGCAACAAGCAAATCACAAGTGGATTTCTTCACCTGCAAGTTCCATATGGAAGGAGATGTTTTTGTCTATGGAGAGCAAGGCAATAGGGTAATGGGAAGCTTCAGCATAAAAAACATCAAATCCATCCGCCTTGACAACAAGCAGCTCAATATCATTGACGAATATAACAACAGAATAATGATAAGGCATGGAATTATTTCAACAATCTCATTGCAAACTCTTCAGGAGTATATTTTAAAATTAAGGGAAGAGTTACTTGAAAATGATCAATCAATAGCTAGGAATCCTGCATTAGAAAGCAATAGGGATGCTGCTTCAGAAATTGAGAAGTTTTTCAATCTCAAAGAAAAGGGAATCATTTCCGAAGAAGAGTTTGAACTTAAGAAAAAAGAGCTTTTAGGTTTGTCTGAGAGTGTTGAAACATCTCAAAACCTTCTTAAGGATAGAGAAAATTCTATTGGGGCTGCTCAAAGCCTAGTTAATTCAGAAGATAGTTTTGATGAATTATCACTAGACACTGAGGAGAGTTTTGATGAATTTTCACTAGACACTGGGGAGGGTCTTTATGAAAGAGCTCAGAACCTTGTTAATGAGGGAGATGACTTTGCTGATTCAGTTCAACGCAGTATGGATATTGAGGAAAAAATTATATGTCCGAATTGCAATAGCGAACTTTCTTCAAAAGTAAAATTCTGCACTCAATGCGGTTATAAATTAGATTTAGAATGTCCTAGTTGCGGCAATGGAATTCATGAGGATGACATGTTCTGCACAAACTGTGGCTTTAGGCTAAATTAATATTAAATTATTAGCTTGATTTTTTTTATACGATTTTTTATTTTATTTTATTTTGTCATGTTTTATAAATTATTGCAGTTTTTATAGGAATTTCTGCATAATTTAATTTTGCTTGTAGATTAATGTGTAATTATTATAGAAAAATTCTTCAAAACATATTTTAGGTTGTTAATAGGGATATAAAAAAGTTTAAACCCTATTTGGGATCATTATTTGATATTTTAGTAATTTTTGATTTGATTCTAATTTTTATTTCTTTGCCTGTCCCAAGAATTCATTTAATTGACTATGCAGGCTTTGTAAAATATTATGATTTAACAATATGCGCTCTTTTATTAATCGAATTTTTCTATGGATTATACAAATCAGATACCAAATTGGAATTTACTAAAGAGCATTTTTTAGATTTTATAGCCTCAATACCATTTGATGAAGTGTTTTTATTATTCGGTTCAGTTTCTATAATCCTGAATTTAACTCGTTTTTTAAGATTAGTAAGACTTGTCAGAGTATTTAGGGCGGTTAATATAGTGAAGAAATATGATTTGGAAAAAGTTATTAAACGTACCAATATCGATAAAATATTGCTTGTGGTATTGGTAGTGATTATTTTCTTTACAATTTTATTAACAGTCACTGATGATTCTCATAATATTTTCGACAGTTTGTATTTTGTTATAATTACTTTAACAACCGTAGGTTATGGGGATATGGGATTCACCTCTCCCCTTGGAAAATTTATTTCATTTTTCCTAATCATAGCTGGAGTGCTTGTATTCAGTACAATCACAGGGGTAATTTCATCCTTCTTTACAGATAGGGTCTTGAAAGAGGGCATCAGTACAAACGAAAACCTGCATTTCATTAATCAGAAATTAAATTTTCACGAAATTGAATTGGAAAAAACTAGGAATGAATTGACTGAAGTCAAAAAGGAATTGGAAAAATCAAATGAGTATTCTGAAGAGTTGAAGCAAGAATTGTCTGATTTGAAGGAAATGATTAAGGAAAATAATCAAAAAGAGTCTTAAACGGATTTTTAATGTTTTGCATTAAATTAATTTATTTTTAACTTTTATTCTTTTTTTAATTTATTTATAAACTGCTAGATCGGAAGAGCACACGTCTGAACTCCAGTCA
>NZ_CALCYR010000298.1 GCF_937906425.1 uncultured Methanobrevibacter sp.
AGAAAAAATAAGATTAGAAAAAATAAGATTAGAAAAAATAAGATTAGAAAAAATAAGATTAGAAAAAATATAATAAAAAATAAAAAGTTTAAAGTTTAAATTTCAAGATTTTAAAAAAAGAAAAGAATTTAAGAGGTTTCCCTCTTAAATTAATTTACAGTTATTTTTGTATTTGTTTTTATAGTAGGATCAGAGTCTAAACATATAACTACATCATAAACTCCTTTTACGAGGTCAATTGAAATGGAAGCACTACCATTTGAGTTGCTGATACGTTTATATGTATTTCCACAAATGATTATGTCAATTATTTCATTTTTCATAAATGTTTCATTTTCCATTAATAGAATTTCCAGTTTTTCATTTGCTCCTTGGTTTTTAATCAGTCCTTCAGTAATTATTTCAATTCCTCTCTCATTAGGTGTAGTGCCGTTTTCAGTGCTGTTTGCATTTAAAACACTGAATTCGGTTTCAGCAAGGCTTCCTTCATATTCTCCAATAGCTTCGAATTCTGCACTTAAGTCATAGTCCCCTGCCTTGAGATTAGGAAGGTTTACTGATGCAAATCCATCTATCACATTTACATACTGTTCCTCATCATCAATGGTCAATATGACTGTACCGTTGATGAATTCTGATCCGCATCTTAATTGGACAATGACCTTGGCAATCTCCCCCTCTGTGATGTTGTCAACAAGCAGGCTTAATTCTGTTGCATAGATTTTCTTAATAATCAGATTGCCTGTTGTCTGGTTGTGGTTGTAGTTTGCATCACCGTCATAAACTGCAATGTAAGTGTAGTTGCCTGCAGTTAAACCATTGATTGTAACGGTAGCCTGTCCATTTGAAATGTTTCCTGAATAACTGTGTCCATTAATGTTTATTGTAACGGTTCCTGTAGCTGCATCGTTTACGGCAACAATGATTTTAGCCATTTGGTTTTCGTAGACACTGTCTGCAACTGAGTAAATGTAAGTGTTGGACTTGTTGTTTGCACCTACATTGAACTGTGATGAATCCTGTGAATATACATAATGGTTGCCATTGGAATTGTCATCCCCAGCAATGCTAATTGTATACAATCCATTTTCCAAATCGCTTATGGATTTTTGGTATGTTGTGGCCCCATTTGTAGCGCCAATAGAATTTCCATTCAACAATACATTTACATTTACATTTAAAACGTTTGTTCCATCATCAAGGGTTATGGTAAGAGTTTCAACCTCCCCCTCATTGATGTTGTATGTGCTTATTGTTGCTATTGTATCAAATGTGGAATTTGTTATGGATACCCTTCCTCCAGCATTGTAGATATGTCTTTCCCTTACAGCACTGTTGTTTAGGAAAATGCAGTTTTTAATGGTTACAGAACCGCTTTCAACAAATATTGCTCCACCGTCAGCCTTTGCAACACAATTTGTAAAGTTTGAGTCAGTGATTGTTACGCTTGCAGAACCTTCAACGTTAATTGCTCCCGCAAGACCAGAACCGTTTTTGCCCTTTTCGTTAAACCAAAGTGCAGAACCTCTGGATGTTAAGTTGCTGAAACTGCAGTTTGAAATTACCAATGTTCCATCCTTTACATTTATTGCAGGAGCAGTGTCAACAGAACTTGAGGATATGATTCTGCAGTCATATATGTAACAGGATCCTTCCTTGATTGCAAGGAATCCCCCTTCCTTTACAAGTCCGTTTGCCATATAGCAGTTGTGCATTTCAATATATGCTTCCTTGGCGTATACGGCTCCACCGTCCTTTGCCAATACATTTGTGAAGTTGCTGTCATAGGCATAGAGGTAGGTTCTTTTCTCGCAGTAGATTGTTCCTTTCTTGCCGCCTGTCTTGTCGAAGGTGGTGTTGTAGAGATAAAGGCTTCCTGAATTGATGTGGATTGCTCCGCCTTCAACTCCCCAATTGTTCTTGTTGGATACAAAATGACATCCTGTCACTGTTAGGGTGCCGCTGGTTTCAATTGCTCCCTCACCGTCAAATCCTGTCTTGTTGCTGTCTGGACCTGCATCATGTTTGGCGGTATATGCATTGATGAATGTTAGGTTTGTCAATTTGACGCTTCCGGAACAGGTGAAGTAACCTCCATTCATGTTTGCATCAATGGTGGTGTTTCCACTACCTCTCAATTCAATGTTATAGAGGATATTTGAGTAATAGTTGACATATTTCACATAGGTTCCATTTGCAAGAATCACAACATCTCCATTTGTGGCCTGGTTCATTACTGCATTCCAATTGCTTGGACTGTCTGCTGAAAGACCTGTTCCAGTTCCGTTAGGGCTGATATAGTAAATGTTTGAGGCGGACAAACTTGAATCCTTAAGGATATTTGCGGTCTGTTTTGCATTTACCTTGATTGTATTTGTTGCAGTTTCTCCGGTAAGGATATTTGTTGCAATAAGTTCATAGATTCCAGGATGTAGGTAAATGTTGAATTTTGCTATTCCATTGCTGTCTGTTTTTCTGATGTAACTTGCATTTGCAACATGGATTCTAACTAATCCATTTTTCAATGGGGTTCCGCTGGCATCTGTAAGGTTTGCATAGTATGCTGTGGAATCGAGATAGTCCTTTTCTACATCACTGCCGATAATGGTTACAATATCTGTTTTTGTGATTGTCAGGATTCCGCTGGCCCTTTCTGCAGTATATCCGCTGTTTGAGTATTCTGCAATTATTGTAAGTGATCCCTCATTTGTAAAGAGGATTTGGTATTTTGCAATACCGTTTATCACATTTGCAGTGTATGTGCTGCCGTTTATGGTAAAGATGATCTTTCCTCCATTGATTGGATTGTTATTGGAATCCCTTACAGTTGCACTTAGGTTTACCAAGGTGTTCACTTCTGTCTTTATGTTTTCAACACTTACATATGCTTGTTCTTCGCTAGATTCTCCAGCTCTTGTAAATACCTTAATGCAAGCTACCTGTCCAGTGTAGAAGTGGTTGATTTCCTCTCCCCAATCATATGAGTAGTCATATAGGTCAGTCCAGCTGGTTCCGTCCTTACTGAAGTATGAAATTCCTGGCTTGTAGGTAAGTCTTGAGGCAACTCCTGCTTCATAAACTGGGAAACTTGCATTTTGAGCTTGTACCTTGATTTGCACTGTAAATATGTCTCCTTTTGTAATTGGGAATTCTTGTTTAAATGGAATGGTATAATAACCAGCTTGAGTATATCCGCTTTGGCTAATCTTTTCCACTCCATTTATAAAGAGTTTGGCTTCATAGTTACAGGCTGTCTCAAAGGTTGTGGAAAATGCTGATAGGATGTCATTTCCCAATGCTGTAAACTGGTTTTTGTAGTAAACCACATTATCAAAAGAAATGAAGAAGTCAGTCATTCCTCCAATGTCATATTGGTAGTTTCTATTGTATCTTACAGTATCATTTAAAATGTAGGTGTATGCAACATTCTTTTTATTGACTTGTAAAACTGAATTGTCGTAGTAGGAAACATAGAAATATCCATTGTCTCCCCATTCTTCACCCCAACTGTTTTTAACGATCCATGCACCGTTTGTGTCTGCTGCGCTTGACATTGCAAAATTATTCTTATTGAAATTGTCATCCCATCCTACAATTGTCACTGCATGGTTTACATAACTTGGTGTTCCTATTGCAAAGAAATATGAATTTGTCTGATTGTTCCAATTGATAGGGCTGTCAAAGTCTGCATACATCACAACGCTTACTGCACCATAGTCCATTATTGCTCTTTTAATTGCATCATTGTCCAATGCATTTGCACGTGCCGGTAGGAAGTAAACATTTTGAACATGCATAATTGCATCCTTTAAAACGGATAATGTGGAATAATCGTCATATTCATCGTCACTTTCCAATACTGGGCCAATCCAGCTGATCAGGTTACCCCAGGCCATTTCTGAGTGACCGCCCTCATTTGTGTCATAGCTCCAACCGTAAGGTGAATAGAGTTCAACAAGGTTTTTAACGTTTTCCTCGGATAGGTCAATTTCCTGACCTGTCGCTTTCATTATGCATGATTCCAATGCGGCGATTCCTGAAAATGCCCAACAGTTTCCACCGCCCTGCTGGTCACGAACTCCGCTGACCCATCCATAATTCCTTAAGTCATAACTGGATGGAAGGTTTCCGTTATAGCTTGAATTGTAGACCATCATTGTATAGTTTGAGTTGTAACCAATATCATAATCATATCCTTCCTGAGTGTGGATAATATTGTCATAAAGTGCAGAGCTGTCGTAAAATGATGTTCCGCTTAAATCCAGGGTATTGTTGTTTGAGAATATGCTTCCTCCATATCCTCTTGCAGCGGATTTTGATATATTGTCATTTTTAATTGTTACTGAACTGCAGTTGTCTATGTATAGGCAACCACCATCCAGTGCTTGGCTGTTTGTAAAATTGGAATTGGCAATGTTTACAGTTCCATACATTGTAAATATTGCACCGCCATAGTATTTGGCACTGTTATTGTTGAAATTGCAATTTGTAATGCTTAAGTCAGAGTTAAGATTACATATTGCCCCTCCAATGTCAGAGTAACCGTTGGTGAAATTACAGTTTGTAATGTTTATGTCTGTAACCTTTGCATAAATTGCTCCACCGGCATCTCCATCTGCACCATATCCGTCGAAGATACAGTTGGAAATTTGGATGTTTCCATCATCTGAAGCGATCACTCCACCATAGAGCTCTGATGTACTGTTGTAGAATTTACAGTTTCTAATTATTGTTGTACCATTGTTGTGGTAAATCGCTCCACCATATACTGCATGGCTATTTGTAAATGTACAGTTTTCAAGGGTGAGCCATGTTTTCATGTCATAATAGAGGTAGGTTGATCCCGGACTGTAGATTGCCCCTCCAGGAATATTGTGATATCCATAACTTTCATGGATGTCCACTCCATTATTATTCCTGAAGTTAACATTATACAGGCTTAAATCTCCTTGGTTTTTAAGGGGAGCACCTTCAAATGTCATATTGTAGATTGTTGTTTTTGCAATATTTGGAGTGTTGAAACTGAATGTGTTGCTTTGGCTAGTTCTGAAAATGGTTCCTTCAGTACTTTCTCCAATCAGGACTGTGTCTGTTATAACATCAAAAATATCCAAATATGCCATTGCGCCGTTTGAATATAGGTAAATCTCTTCATCAAGTTCATATACCCCATCTGCAAAGTATGCTGTCAATCCATATCCGTTGTATGGCAACCTGCTATCTGTAACATACTTGTATGGGCTGTTTTTTGTTCCAACACCATCGGTTTCAGCGGATGCATTGAAATAGATGTAATCACGGCTGCCATCTTTTAATTCTCCATCATTATCAGATGATGAAAGGGCAGTGGAATCATTCTCATTAATTGATGAAAGGCTAGAATCAGTCTCTATCTCATCCAATCCACTTAGGGTGTTTTGAGTTTCACTGTCATCATTTGAAAAATCACTTGAAATTTCAATTGTCATATCATTTAGTGCATTATCAATATTTCCCATATCACTGTCTTGAATCATTGAATTGTCATTATCATCAACAGCACTTACTGTTGACATGGCAAGGAAAATTAATAATACACTTATTGTTAGTATTAATTTATTAGTTTTCATTTCTTGACCTCAAATACTATAAGTATAATATTTATTTGTAAGATATATAAACTTTAGGTTTAACTAAATAGAAATGATTATATAATATAATAAATAAAGATTTCCTTAAGGTATAATTTTAATAAAACTTAATTAGGATTATATTTAACTTTGTTTAGCACTCCTAAGCTTTTCATTTAGGATGTTTTGCAATTTTTTGCATTTTTTTTATAATGATTTTGCAATGATTTTGTAATTTTTTTGCATTTTTTTTATAATGATTTTGCAATGATTTTGTAATTTTTTTGCATT